>DUIL01000086.1:831-3206 GCA_013330385.1 Candidatus Thalassarchaeaceae archaeon | reverse complement strand
GGCACTGCAATGAGCGCAATTGGTCCCGCTGGCTTCCCATTGTCTCTCCTTGTAGCAGTCGTGGCCTACGCGTTGTTTGCGCTCTATCGGCAATTTACCCGCAGATAGCATCTTCCTTCTAGTTCAAGACATAGTTTTTTGTGGCTTCACCGATTTCTTGACTGTTGAAATTCAGCCTACCCAACTGAACGCTCAGTTCATCTTTACCGTGAACTTCTACGAACTGACTGATCTCCTCGTCTCTTTCTTCCAACCGCTTGAGAGCGCCAAAGCTCGCAATTTTTAATAGCCACGTATTCGGTCTGATTTTTCTAATCTTATAGGAGTATTCAATACAGGTATCGTAGTCGCCCAAGGTATAGGATCCCCAAACTAAGTCATCGACCAGTTGCTGACTCAAGGGATCGAGTTCATGAGCTTTCTGGAGTAACTCAATTCCCCTCTCATATTTCCCATTCAATATTAGCAATTTCCCATAAGGAGCGAGCACCATAGGATTGTTTGAATTCAGTTCAAACGCTTTCTTCCCGTGTGCTTCTGCTTTGTCGTAGTTCAAATCAAGGTGCAGAGAAATGTTGCACAGCAACCGGTGGCAGTCCCAATCATGATCGGTCAGTTCGTAGGCCTCTTCCAGTGTTGTTCGAATTCTCTTGTGCAGATCGTCATCGGATTCGTCGAACCAATTGTGGCCAAGTCCATCGGCCCAGGTGCAACAGCGTTCAGCGTATGCTCTTCCATTATTTGGGTCACTCTCGATAGCGTTGGTGAACATATCAACCGCAATATTGGCGTCCTCCTTGGTTAACTTTCGCTTGTGAAACTTACCCTGGAGAAGATACTCATAGGAAGTCATTTTGTTGGTCGGTTTTCGTTTGGCCCGACTCAAGCTAGTCACCTCGATTTCATTCAGAACCGTATTTGCCATTTTACTGACGATTTCATCCTGGATCTCGAATACATCATCCATAGTTCTGTCGTAGCGTTCACTCCATATCGACTCACCCGAGATAGGATCTCCCAATTCTGCAGAAATGCGCACCCGGTTGCCCGCTGACCGAATACTCCCGGTGATCACATAGTTCAATTTGTATTTTTCGGCTGCTTCTTTCACATCGATAGGATTATCTTTGTAATCAAAGGTCATATTACGTGACATGATTTCAATCGAATTAATCATTGATAGTTCTGTGATGATGTCATCCACAATACCATCGACGAGAAAATCATTGTCTTCGCTTTTGTTTAGGTTTCTGAAAGGGAGCATCATCAGGCGCGGTTTGAGATTGCCATCTTTCGTTGCCTTTGCGACTCCATTATCTGAAGGAGAAACAATTTGCGCATTCAGTTCCGCTGAAGCAGTTCTATCTTTCAGGGAAGGTGAGATTTGATAGATCTCAAAATCACCTTCTATATTCTTGAGTTTAGTGTTACCCAAATTGTCAATCGCAATTTCGATACGCTTAACGATCTTTTCATGCACTGTTCGAGACAATAGTATGCAACCAGGTTCACAGAGGCTCTCAAGTCTTGCTGCAACGTTGACCCCGCCACCATAGATGTTGTCACCCTCGATAATGACATCGTCTAAATGGATACCAATCCTGAACTCCATCTGGGATTCTTCTGCGACATTGTCGTTCCGATCGGTGAGTGTTTTCTGAAATTCAATAGCGGCGTTCACCGAATCGACCACACTACTGAACTCAGCGACCACGGAATCACCGGCAGTATGGAAAATCCGACCACCATGCTCCTCGATAATTGGATCAATTAATCCGCGACAGACCTTGATATTGTGAAGGGCTAATTCTTCATTGCTGTCCATCAACTTGCTAAAGTTGACACAGTCAGCTGCCAATATTGTTGCGAGCTTTCGAGTCGGTTTTATAGTTTCCATGGTTTAGGCCCAGGGCAGAAATTAGGTAGAAGATTGACTCCCAGCTGAAAATTATAGAACGAAATTCCGCTAGCCAATGAGTTTATGCCCTTATGTTAAACCAACTTTTTCGCCGGCCCAATATCAGAATTCGTGTTTTATACAAAGAGCGTGGGCATCCACCACGTTGGTGTGCTGAAATTGTACTGATCGGGGCTCCATTCCCGTCCTCTCCAGTCACAATCAGTCACATTCGCCTGGGATCAGAATGCGCATGTGATTGATTTCACGTTATCTCTCGCACAGGGAACTGTACCTATTCGAGACTTGACCTCGCCTCCTAAAAGAGAACAACTTAGAAATCCTTAGTTTCCTATCCCCAACCAAGTTCCTTCAGCGCCCAGGATGCGTTCCAAATCTTGCACATCTTTTCCACTTTACCTGCCTCGTTCATTGTCAAAGCGTATACATAGTCAGTATTGGTCTGTTTCTGAGTTGG
>DUIL01000086.1:0-434 GCA_013330385.1 Candidatus Thalassarchaeaceae archaeon | reverse complement strand
CTTGCTCGTCATAAGATGAGCTGTGGAGTTTGTAACTGCACCCTTTAAGAGGCCCATTCCCGGCGGCTGCCATCCATTCGCAATACTCTTGGACTGTCGTAAGTTCAGTCAGTGGCTCACACTGAGCTGTAAACAAGGCCCCCTCTGCAACGAATTCCTTACAACCCTCCCACCCCTTCAAAGTTTCACAGGCGTGAAAAAAATCGGTCGCAGTTTGAAATTTTGACATGTCCTTCTCCTTTACCAATTGTTAATTCATCTATTAAACATATTAATGAAGATACTACGCCAGAAAAATAGCAATCCACTTACTCGATCACCGCTGTCATCACCTCGCGGGCACTGACTTCCCACTCAACGAGTACCGGAAGGCAAGCTGATTTGTCGAACTAACCTTCGCTTCGGCGGAGTTTTGTGCTTGGAACCGGGATAGT
>DUIL01000064.1 GCA_013330385.1 Candidatus Thalassarchaeaceae archaeon | reverse complement strand
AGTTGATGGCTAATGACAGAACTATTGTTCGACTCTCTGAATCAATTGGAAATAGGGTAGTTTTAGCATTCTATCCTGCTGCATTTACCGGCGTTTGCACTAAGGAAATGTGCACCTTCACGGATTCGATGACCAGATTAGAAGTGGCTGAGGCCGAGATTTTTGGTATCTCAGTGGACAGTATATTTGCCAACGCAGCCTTTTCAGACGCTAATGAATTAGGATTCCCATTGCTCTCCGATACAAACAGGGAGGCAACTGAGGCATATGGCATTGCAATTCCATTCGTAATGCCAGGATATATTGCCAGCCAGAGAGCAATTTTTGTTATTGATCCGAATGGAATAATTGGCTATTCTTGGGTTGCTGACAACCCAGGTCAAGAACCCGATTATGATGCCGTAATCGCTTATTGCGAGTCCTAATTTTTCTCTATTCTCCATATGAGAGGTAGTAAACTAGGGAACCATAGATGATTCCTGATACTGCAAGGCTTTCTTCATTGAACCTGTCCATATTGTCTAGGTAGGTGTGATATTCGGAAGAACCAGAACCGTAGCAGACTACTGCTTTTCCATAGGTCTTACCATCCGAATCATCTTCATCGATATTGTAAACGAATGGTGCATGATCTGAGTTGTAGGGCATCTCAGTATCCCCCATCTTTCTTACATTGATTGAATACTTATCAGCAAGTTCAGGATGCTGTTTCTTGAACTTTGAAGAGATACCTTGTATATGTTCTACATCTTTTGCACTATTCCCAAAGAGTGTCACTCCTGAGTTTCTTTCAGCATCGACATGATTCATATCTAAATTCACATATAATCTCAGATTTTCAAACAAATTATTTCGGTGTTTATCCACCCAATGTGTTGAGCCATAGAGTCCTTCTTCTTCACCACCCCATGTGCAGAAATATATCGTATGTTCTGGTTTTCCTAATTCGTTTTCAATTAGTCCAAATTGCCGTGCCATCTCAAGAACCGTAGCCGTCCCAGAGGTGTCATCAACTGCCCCTTGTCCCATATAGACGGTATCATGATGTGCTCCAATTACAATTAATGAATCGGTTTTTCCTTCAATTATTCCACACGGAACTTTGACTGTAGCCTCTCCTGAATTTTCTACATAGGTGAAGAATTGTAATCTGGCATCTTGATTTATTACTTGTTCAACAAGTGTTTGTCCAACACTTTTGCTTACCATAATGAATCCCAAATCAACAGGTATGTTGGTCACTGAAGAAATGTCAACGGATTTGAAATAGGGCACACAGTCGCCTGAAACTAGTTCATCACAATTCTGGCGTTCGTTAACTAGAATCAATCCTGAGACATCGTTCTCGGATGCTCGTGTAAAGAGAGCGGTGTTTGATTCAGTTTCATTTGTCATGTGAATTAGAGCCACAGAACTTGCTGCACTAGCCCAATCCGCTGATTCATTTCCATTGCCTAAATCAATTAAGTCAATATCATCAACAAAGCGTATGAATGCAGATCCACTATAACCCTGTAAGACGAAGTCAGTTCGATGATTGAATTCTATGAATTCGGCGTTAATATCAGAAGCACCACAAGCAAGGGCAGGGAATGTTTGCCCAACATCACCTGGATTACAGATAGTTAATTCAGGTTCATTATCGATAACGAACATAGGGACTTCAAAATCTTCTATTGTAGAAGGTATTCCCATACTAGTGAAATTGGCTTTGATGAATTCAGCAGTATTGTGTTCCTCAACAGTTCCAGACATTCTCCCTTCCCATTCGGGATGCCCCATGTTGATTATTGACTGGGCATAACCTCTAGCTGAAGAAGGTTCGAAGTCAATCAATTCGTAGTCGGGCTCTCCTTGTATCCAATCAATGAAATCATCACCATATAGGACTGCGCCACCCATAGTGCCCAATAGCATAATTCCAGCTACTGCAAGAACCGGAATGGGCATTTCCTTAATTCTTCTAATTCTATTGCGAACATTCTCCGGAGAATTGTAGTAGAGAATTTTCTTGAACAACCCATTTTTAGGGGCATTCTCCTTTTCATCAACAACTTCCGCTTCAAGGATAATTCCTGTCGGTGGAACCGCCTCACACAACCTCTGAACAAGCTCTGATTTTTTCCCGCTAACAGGTAATCCTAGTTCTGCTAGCTCCCGCTTTAGCTCAGCAACTGTCATTAATTCCCAATCTGACACACTAACGCCTCATTATCACCCGGTCAATGAACCCCTCTTGAACCCAACCTGTATTAGAGTGGGTAAGGAACCGCTTTACTGCGAGCCTACTTCATCACCAGTCCAGCGTTTTCCTAAATTATGCTGAATATCTAACTGGTCAAGGATGCGAGCAACCACAAAATCAACCAAATCTTCTATTGATTCAGGTTGATTGTAAAATCCAGGGCTTGCGGGTAAAATAACGACCCCCCATTGAGAAAGATTTGCCATTGCTTGAAGATGAGGTGTAGAGTAGGGGGATTCTCTAGGGACAAGGATAAGTTTCCTTCTTTCTTTCATTGCAACGAGCGCACTGCGTGTAGCAAGATTGTCACTAATTCCTGCAGCAATTTTTCCTATAGTCGTACCACTAGCTGGACAGACAATATAGGCTGAGAATTTTGCTGAACCCGAGGCTGATTTGGCTGCGAGATTGTTATTATCTTCAAGTGTGACATTGAGATTATTGGCCAAATCCGTAGGTGTAATGCCGCATTCTAGTTTGAGATTAATGGCTCCTTCTCTGGTGATAATCAGATGTGTATCCCATTCAGCTTCGTTTAGAGCCTCCAGCAAGCGTACCCCGTAACGAGCCCCTGAGGCCCCTGTGATTGCAACCACTGCCTCTGGCATGGTATCTCCTCAAGCAATTCAAACTTGAATATGACTCATAGATAATTTAGCAATTTTTCTGCCAAAAATTTGTATTCCTTTTCAGAATTATATAGGTAAGAAGAAATTCGCATATATCTTGTTTGGTGATGTTGCCAAGGGAATACGGGAACTTGAATGCCGTGTTCATCTAGTAGGCTATTGTGTAATGGATCACCGGTGAAATCGGGCGGACCCGTATGACCTCCTGGTAATTCAATTGCCGCCATCGCTGTAATCATTGAATCTGGGACGGGAGGAGTTGTATTGAGAACCTCGCAGAGTAGCTCTCTCCCGTCTCTTGCTAGTTTGTTGTTATGCTGTATAATCCCCGAAAAACCATCCGGAACTAATCCTTGCATAAATTCTAGAGCCGTTGGAATGCTGAAGAATGAACTAGGGTCGTGGGTACCTTGCCAGTCAAATTCGAATCGAAATTTTTCTTGTTTTGAAGCCACAGATGAGTATCCATGCCCAATCGTCAGAGGCTTTATTCTGTCTTTCCTGTCTTCTCGGATATGAAGAAAGGCGGAACCTTTCGGTGTACACAACCATTTGTGACAATTTCCTGTGATGTAAGCAGCATCTAATGCTTGCAAATTAAGTGGGACAATTCCAGGTCCATGAGCTGCGTCGAGCAGAACATCGATGTTTCTCGATTGGAATTCATCAACTAACCTCTCAAATGGCATTCTTAGGCCTGTTGGGCTCGTCACCGTATCTATCATTGCAAGAACTGTTCTTGGTGTAATGGCATCTAATAGAAGTTCGATTAACTGATCTTCATTTTCTACACGAAATGGGATATCAACAACTACTGTTTTTGCCCCCCACCGCCGGCAAACAAAATCGACAGTATTCCAGCATGCTTGATAGGCATGATTGGGCACAATAATCTCATCACCCGGCTCAAGTTCTAGACTCCTTAGGATAGTGTTTACACCTCCTGTTGCGTTATGACAAAAAGTCAATCCATCCACATCAGCATTGAGAAATATTGCTAGAGAATTGAGTGCCTTAGAATGTAAATCATGAGATTCACGTTCAAAGAATCGAACTGGGTCACTCTCCATCAGATGTCTAATTCGATTTTGTTCTTCAAGCACAATAGTTGGTGTAGCACCAAATGAACCATGATTGAGAAATGTGATAGATGGATCTAGTTGCCAATGTTCAGCTAACGGGCTTCTTTCAGGTCTCAAGCGACCAACTCCGGGCTCCAATCTTCAGGAACCATTGCTTTTCTTCCAAGGAATTCTTCTAGGTGTATCAACAGTGCTTCTTCTAATCTCGAACGGTCAATAAAACGGCCTTCTAAGTCGTGAGAATGCCCTAGTGCAGTCAATGAAGTGGTTGTACCAGGGGTTAATCCACAACAAGGAAGAGCCTCTATTCTTCGGTTAGGAATATCAAAATTGATAGCGGTTCCATGGCGGCTTACCCAGTGCTTGAATGAAAGTCCAATTGAGCATATTTTGTGTTCATCTACCCAAACCCCCATCATCCTTTCATCCCTGTATCCGTCGACTCCACAGTCTGCTAGAGAGGCCATGACCCAGTCTTCAATCCGATTGATAATTCCACGAATTGATTGCTCTTCCTTTTCCCACTTGATGATGGGGTAGCAAACTAACTGTCCAGGCCCGTGATAGGTAACCCCACCACCCCTGTCGACTATTCTCGTGGGGTAACTAGGAAGATTGATTCCATCTCTTTGTGCCTTTGGTCCGAGGGTCACAATTTCAGGATGTTGTACCAAGATTAGTGTATCTGGTATCAAGTCATCAATACGTTGTTGTTGCATGTCACGCATTACCTCGTCTATCACAGAGTGTTCTTCAAATCCCGCGCGGAGTATACGCAGGAGTCGCATTTGAAGCACCTCAGGCTGTGTGAATAGCATGTCCGAGTGTTTTCAGAACACCTTCGTGGAATGCCTCTGTCATTGTGGGATGAGCATGAACGGTATCTGCAATGTCTTCGAGTAAGGCACCCATTTCTAGTGCTAAAACAAACTCACCATGTAGTTCTGCTACGTGGCTGCCTACGGCTTGAACACCAAGAATTACATGATCTGACTCTCTTGCGGTTACACGAATGAATCCGGCAGTCTTTTCTGCCTCAAGAGTCAGTGCCCGGCCATTTGCAGCTAGAGGGAATTTACCGATAATAATCTCCTCACCACGCTCTTTTGCTTCTTCTGGCGAGAGTCCGACAGAAACTATCTCTGGTTCTGTAAATACAATAGCAGGGATGGCCACTTTGTCAAACTCGCGATTATGTCCTGCAATAATTTCTGCAACCATTTCCCCTTGTGCTGATGCTTTATGGGCGAGCATTGGTTCACCTGCTACATCTCCAATAGAGAAGACCCCCGGGATGTTGGTTCTACATTGGTGGTCTATTCTGATAAAGCGGCCACCAGTATCCATCCTAATTCCCATATTTTCCAAACCCCAACCCTTTGTGTTGGGTTTTCTACCTACTGTGACGAGCACTTTGTCCACTTTGATAGTCTGTTCTTCTCCTTCCTTCTGGAAAGTTAAGTGAACCTTTCGACTAGCGCCTTTTCCTTTGATTTCAGCGCCACGTGCCAAGGCATTGGTGTGAATGGCAACTTTGTGTTTCTTTAGCCAAATTTCCAATGGTCGCCGAATTTCTTTATCCATGATAGCTAGAATTGAATCCATACCCTCAACTACAGTTACTTCGGCACCTAGTTTGCTTAATGCACAACCTAACTCTAGTCCAATATAGCCGCCACCTACAATGGCAGCGGTCTTGGGTAACTTCTCCAAATCTAGTGCACCTGTTGATGAAAGAATAAATTCCTCATCACAAGGCATGAAGGGCAAGTCAATGTGGCTCGAACCCGTAGCAATGATGACATTTTCCGCTTCTATATTGACGTTGACATTTTCACCTTCAACAGTACATTTCTTCGGCCCTGTAAAGGTAGCCCAGCCACTGATTAATTCGGCTCCAGCCCCCTTCAACAAAGCTTCAACACCTTTGTTGAGACGGGTAACAATA
>DUIL01000170.1 GCA_013330385.1 Candidatus Thalassarchaeaceae archaeon | reverse complement strand
GCGATTCTAATTGGTTCTAGGTCCGCTTCACGTAGAGCTGAAACAACTCTAGAAATGCAACTCTGCCCCTCAATTTCAATCAGAGCCTTATCACACCCCATTCGGCGACTACGACCTCCAGCAAGAACCAAAGAACGCACCAGTTCACCTCAATTCATCGAGCCGCTGCATTGCATAACGAATTTCTTCAATTAAATCGGTCGCTCTTGCTAGGAGCGTTATCCTATCTCTACGTCCATCTGTTTTCTCAAGCCAACGCATTAGTTGTCGAATATCTCTTGAATCACGATCAATTGTCCACTCTAGAACCTGTTCTGCAACAGGGTCATCAGATGGAAGCAATCTCTCACTCATAACCGTCGGCTTACGAACTGGCGTTTGAACTTGGCTCAAGGAGTCACTAATCGAGCCTTGATTCGCCCTAAAAGTGAATCACCCGGTGGTACGTTCACTGCCTGAATATCTGCCTCAAGGCCTTCACTACTTCGCCCACCTCTTACTGAATCAGCATGAAGTACCATCAAAGCCAAGTGACCATAGATTGCCTTCCCTTGACACCAACTCCTAATCTTGTCCTTGTCAGGCATCTGTTTTCCGGCACGCAAGATTTCTTCAATAGAAAGAAGTAAGGCCTCAGCGGGCTCTTTTCTTGAGATGTGTTTTTCCAATTCATCCCAAGGATTGGTTCCTAGGTGGTTATGGTCCAGATTGGCCAATAATAACGCAGCAAGTGCCACATCTTCTCTTCCATGTCTTTTCCACAACAATCCAATTAGTTTGATTAAATTCTCTTGTTTTGCCCCGGCATTTGTGATCAGCCAGGAAGTAATTCGCCGCAGATTAACATCCGGCGTTCCAAGATGAAATGCATATCCTGCCGCGGCACCATAACGATCCGTACTCGACTTCAAAATCAAAGCCGGAACTCCAATGGGGTATGCAGCACGAACAGTACGTACCAAACGCCTTGGGGACGTATGGGTTCTACTAGATACGGAATCAAAAAAAACGTCAAGAGGGTCATCGACCATCTCAAAACCTCACTCCAGTCCTTTGAAGTCTTCAAAAATTTCAGTAATTCTTTCCCTAGAGTCATCGAGACGCATTCTAAAATCTTCAACGACAGTCCGATGAACAACAATTTCCATTTGCCTATCCATTATTCTGACTATGGCTCTGTGTTCAGCGTCATCAATATTGAAAATATGCCTCAGATAAGCAACAAGAATCAACTCATCTTCTGAGCGATCTGTATGAAGGAGAAAGGCCTCTAAAATCTGCTCATATACTCTTCGTGTTTCTTCAAGACTGAGAATTGAACCCTCATCGAGTACTTCACCGGCTAACACAGCATCGTAGACGAGTTTTGGTTCATCATCTTCCAGTTTGAGAGCTAGAGCCATTTTGACGAGTATTCGCTTTTCTCCATTGCTCAGTTGCCCATCTCGAAGGGCGAGGCTTACCGCATCACTGAAAACCCGAATCCGGCCTACACTGACCTTTGTCACATTAAGCGCCTACCCCCTCTTCCTAAATTAGTTAGCATCACCAATTGAGCAGCATATCCCACCACCTTTACACCCCCATTTCCTCGTTGAAATGGTTGCGGAGTGTTCAAAGAGGGGTAGGGTGGCGGCTAGATTGCAGGACTCCTGTCACACTCGCGGGTGCTTGGCACCCATTACTGAACCCGCCAAAGGCGGAAAACAGCGCGAGGCCCCCGGGTGGGGCCGGCCTACTGTAGGAAAGAAAGAAATGTCAAATGAAGGAAAATATGTGATTCACGCGACCATCAAGGCGGACGGCACAGTCGCTCGCAAGGATGTAGTCGGTGCTATCTTTGGTCAGACCGAAGGTCTGCTAGGAGAGGATTTGCAACTTCGCAAGTTGCAGAGAACCGGGCGCATCGGACACGTCGATGTGAATCTGAATAACAACAAAGGACGAGTGAATGGTGAAATCCTCCTCACTTCGTCAATAGATCAAGTTAGTACCGCTGTTATCGGTGCTGCTCTCGAAACAATTGATAGAATTGGGCCATGTAAGGCTATAATTCGTGTTCAAAAAATCGAGAACGTCAATTCTGCGAAGAGAGTAACAGTCATTGACAGAGCTAAGACTCTGTTAATGGGTATGATTGAAGCAGGTTCTGATGAATCAAAGAACATCCTCGACGAGGTACGTTCTGTACTAACTGTTGATACTGAAACGGAAATAAGCGGAATGACTGCAGGACCTAACGTAAAAGGCTCTGAAGCAATCATAATCGTCGAAGGGCGAAATGATGTACGTAATTTACTGAAGTTTGGAATCAAGAACGCCATTGCTACGATGGGGTCTGGTGTTAAGCCAGAGCTTGTTGAATTAGCAAAGAGTAAGAAAACGGTAACCGCTTTCTTAGATGGCGACCGTGGTGGAAAACTTCTGTTAATGGAAATCAGTGGTAGCCTTGGGAAATCTCTAACACATGTCTCAATGGCACCTCAGAGCCGCGAAGTCGAACATCTTGAGGGCAAGGTAGTGACCAAGTGTCTGAATCAGAAAGAGGCAGCAGGAAAAGTAACCTCACGGATTCAGGC
>DUIL01000122.1:530-3178 GCA_013330385.1 Candidatus Thalassarchaeaceae archaeon | reverse complement strand
GCAAGTATTGAAACTACAGCTGTAAGAGATGGAGATCACTACATACTCAACGGGCAGAAAATGTGGATTACTGGTGCTGGCTATGCAGATTGGTTCTTCGTTCTAGCATATACTGACAAAACGGCTGGATACAAAGGAATGAGTGCATTTATTGTTGAATCTTCTTGGGATGGAGTGAGTCTCGGGAAGAAAGAGACGAACATGGGTCAAAGAGCCTCTGACACGAGAGGTGTGATTTTCGATAACGTTCATGTTCCAGTTGAAAATCTAGTCGGAGAAAAGGAGGGAATGGGATGGTTCAATGCCATGAAAGCATTCGATCTTTCTCGCCCTAATGTTGCAGCACAAGCAGTTGGTACCGCACGTGCTGCATATGAATACGCCTTGCAGTACGCCGATGAGCGCAAGACATTCGGTAAAAAGTTACATCAACATCAGGCAATTCAATTCATGCTAGCAGATATGAAGACAAAAATTGAGGCTAGTCGGCTTTTGACTTGGCGAACGGCTTGGGAAGCAGATAATGGAATTCGTAATACCGAAAGTGCAGCTCATGCCAAGAGATTCGCCGCTGATTCAAGCATGGAAGTCACTACAGATGCCGTGCAGATATTCGGTGGTTATGGGTACTCTGAGGAATATCCTGTTGCTCGATTAATGCGTGCTGCAAAGGTATTACAAATTTATGAAGGAAGCAGCCAAATTCAACGTATGATTATTGGAAGAGAGATGACAAAGGACTTGTGAAACAGCCCATAGGGCTGACTACTCAACCGACCGTTTCATTCAAGGATGGTCGAGGTTGCCGAAATACGATGGGTAGGACAAAAGGCGGCGACCTTCGACGTATATTGACCGCTATCACAGTACTTGGTTTGATGTTGGTTCCCACCCTAGCTGCTGCTGTCCCTATGCCTCAACAAGTTGAGGAAATGGTGTATGTAGAGGAAGGTGGAGAATGGTGGCTAGACAGCAATATGGATATTGATCACGATCAAATCCATGATGCAATTTGGATTGCTGCTGAATCTACATATTATGACTACGTTGATGAAAATGGACGGATTTCAGTTATTGTCGATTTTGACCATACACCTACTTTTAATGATGAGATTATGCTTGCTAATTCAGTAGGCTTTGAAACACAATTTCGATTTTGGTTAATTGATTCGATTGCAGGAACTGTGGCGTTGGAAAGAATAAACGAAATTGTAGGCTTACCTGGAGTGGTTTTCGTAGAACTTGATGGTCGACTCGAAATTCAAATGAATGACGTCAAAGAAGTACATGGTGTTGACCTTGTATGGCAAGATACGGGATATACAGGTGCAGGAGTCACGATGGCTATAATTGACACAGGCATTGATGGTAATCACTCTGGAGTTGATGACCTTGATGATGATAACTCAACACACGATCCTAAAATTCTCGCATTTTATGATGCAGTAAATAATCCCGGTTTGACAAACGGAAGTGAAGTTGAACCATACGACGGTAATGGCCATGGCACACATTGTGCAGGGATAACAACAGGCACGGGAGCCCCTACCTACGAATATATTGGAGTCGCTCCAAAAGCTAATCTTGTTGGAGTCAAGGTGCTAAGCGATGAGGGTAGTGGGTCGTATGCTCAAGTAATGGCAGGCATGCAATGGACTGTTGACAAACGCCATGAGTTCAACATTAGAGCTGCCAGTATGAGTTTGGGCGGGCCTGCGGTTTCGGAGTGGACGACATCTGAGCAAGAATCAGTAAATAGAATGGCAAATGAAATGATGAGGGCTGGTGTTGCATTATTCATAGCAGCAGGAAACGCGGCTTTCAGTGCACAGATTGGCACACCAGGTAGTGCCGAGGATGCAATCACAGTTGGTGCTCTTGACAAAAATACTGCAATAGCAATCTACTCTAGCCAAGGGCCTACTGAGGAAGGGAGGATAAAGCCCAACATCGCCTTTGTGGGTTCAAACGTTATGGCCCCCGATTTCAACACCGGGGATGGATACACCGACAAGTCAGGAACCAGTATGGCTACTCCAGGAGCAGCCGGTCTTGCAGCTCTAATGTATCAGGCAAATCCAGATCTCTCACCCTTTGACATTAGGAATATTATGCAGGAAACAGCCACCTATCGACAATGCCACTACCTGCTAGACAACGAGCCTTGCCCTGAGGATTTGATTCCTAAAAACAGGCAGAATAATGTCTATGGCCATGGTCATGTCGAAGGACACCCTGCTCTAATGGAAGCAGCAAACTATGTCTACTCACTTTCTTTAGATCTAAACCTTACAACCATTTCAGAAGTTTCCATAGATAGTCGAATCCATATCTCATCCGGTGAGTCGATTGCAGTGGAAGTTACCGGAAGTCCTGTAGAAATCCAATGGAGGACTTGGGATATGAGGGANNATGGCCCCTGATGCTAACACAGGAGATGGGTATGTTGCCCTATCTGGAACAAGTATGGCAACACCGGGTGCCGCTGGAGTAGCTGTCCTAATGTTCCAAGCAAATCCAGATTTGTCACCCTTTGATATTCGTAATATTATGCAGGAAACTTCTACCTATCGACAATGTCACTATATGTTGGCAAATGAACCATGTGCCGAGGATGCAATTCCCAAAAATCGTCAGAACAATGTCTA
>DUIL01000122.1:0-195 GCA_013330385.1 Candidatus Thalassarchaeaceae archaeon | reverse complement strand
GGTCATGGTCATGTAAATGCACAACCATCAGTTGAAGAGGCTGCTAACTATTATTACGAATTAAGTATGTCACTAAATGTCTCTCTAAATAGTGAATATGGTATTGACAATAGAGTACATGTATCACCTGGAGAATCAGTTGAGTTCAATCTTGAAGGAGCAGTTCAGCGCGTCCAATGGAGGACTTGGGATATG
>DUIL01000141.1 GCA_013330385.1 Candidatus Thalassarchaeaceae archaeon | reverse complement strand
CTAGCTCGACGTATCGCCCGAAAGAAGGACGAAGTCGAAGTCGATGTCATCACAGACCCTGCTCGTGTAGTTGCTATGCAACAGGCGATTGAAGATGTCTACGTAGACCCTGCCGTACGCATGTACATGGTTGAGGTTGTATCTCGAACTCGTGAAGATCCACGAGTATTAGTCGGATCTTCACCTCGTGGTTCGCAAGCACTACTCAAGACGAGTAGGGCTGCTGCTGCAATGAGAGGTCGAGACTTTGTTACTCCTGACGATGTGAAATCAATTGCAACACTTGCTGTTGCACACAGATTAATTCTAAAGCCAGAGCACCAAATTAAGGGACTTGAAAATGACGAAGTTATCTCAGATATCCTCCGTCAGGTACCAGTACCTACTGTATGAGACAATTTACAATTGAGAACAAGGAGGTGTAGAGCCGATGGCATGGAGTAGAAAATCAGCAATGTTCGCTGCATTAGCGATAGCATTGTATCTGCTCGGCTTAGTTCTGCGCAACCAACAATTGGTTACTGTCGCAGTAGTTCTCCTGTCTTTCCTGACCTATGCAGCATTCCGAACAACTCACGCTGACGTAGCATCAAGCGGTCGAAGAATCGAAGATGCAGAATCTGACGTGGGTATTCAATTGCAATCAATAGTTGCAATGAGGAAGCTTTCATCAGCTAGGGTCTTTGAAGATGGTGAAATAGACGTAGTCCTAAGAATCCAGAACCGTTCAACTCTCTCCAAGGTTCTGGAAGTTAGAGATCGCGTGCCTGAAGTGATGCGAATCAAGAAGGGCGCAAATTATGTCTTAATGGAACTCGGTGGCCGTAAAGAAACTGAAATCTCTTACACTATTGAAGCACCACTCCGTGGATTCTACACAATTGGGCCGGTATGTGTCCGTGTTCAGGATGCATTTGGTTTATTCCACAATGAACGTGAAATCCACCTCTACGATGATTTCCTTGTCTTCCCGAAAATGGAAGATATCAAGGATGCTCTAATCAAGAGTCGGGTTCCGAAAATTTTCACTGGCGCAGTGAATATCCGCAACCCAGGAGAAGGGTCAAATTTCTACAATCTACGAGAATACATCCCAGGAGACCCAATGAAGAAAATGAATTGGAAGGCTTGGGCTAGATCTGGTAAAATGATGGTCAATGAGTATGAACGTGATGCAGTTAGTGACATTATTCTGATTATTGACAGTAGATCTGTAAGTGAGACTGGACCTGTAAGTCGAAACTCACTAGTATACAGTACACGAGCTGCTGCTAGTTTAGCCCAATATTTCTTGTCACGACGGGACTCAGTCGGTTTAGTCACCTATGGTGATGAAATTGTTTCAGTAGACCGGGATACAGGGAAGAAGCAACTCTATGTCATCCTAACAAAACTTGCAGGTGCCATGGCCAAGGGAAACACTCCCTTGAAGGTGGTAACAAATAGGATTCTACCGCACATAAACCGCGGAAGTCCAATCATCATCATGAGTCCACTAGAGGATGACCCGACAATTATTGATGCTATACGAGATCTCCGGGCGCGTAACTTCGATGTGACTGTTCTTTCACCTTCAAGTCTAGAATTTGAGTTTGATGCTCGAAGACTTGATCGAACTGGTTACGAAGTTCTAAAGACAGAAAGAGACATTCTGATTAGCGAATTACGAGGGCTAGGTGCTAACGTAATGGATTGGGAACCAGGAATGATGCTATCGACCGCGCTTGCTGGAGCTAGAGGATTCTGAGAGGTGAAATGATGGCTGAAGATATCAAAACAGAAGGTTCGAGCGATACTTCTCACCTTTATGATGGTAAAACCATCCGCTCTTCTGCCCCCAGTAGAAAGAAAGCGGCTGGGCGTCTAAAATCGAGTACAGACATCCCAAAAGACGCTATTCCTGAGATTCATGTACCTTCATGGATTGAGTCATTCTTCGGAGGACCTATCGTTTCATCGATGAAGTTCCTACCTGCTAACAATACTGTATCAACACTCCAAATGGCTTCTGCTGGAATTCTTCTCCTACTCTCATTCCTTACATACATCATCACCCCTGTTTCGGGCACTGCATGGTTCTCCATAGCCAATCTAATTGGAATTCCAATAATTGCAGGAATATTCCATCTTCTTATCCTTGCAGCGGGTGCCATTGGAGGTATGTATGGAATTTTCCAGAGAGATCAGAGAGCTCTTCTAGTATCATATGTAATGCTACTACTTATCACTCTGAGATTCGCTGGAAGTAAAGTGGAGTTTGGACTTAATCTTCTTCCTGAAAATGAAATTGCACAGAAGTTTTTGCTAATTCTCTATGCCTTATTCCTAGTGATGTACTTTGAACTGACAAGCGGGATTATTCGCTTCTCAATGCTCGATACATCAATTCGCACAGGAGAAGTTTACGTAATGGGTGAAGGAAAAATCATCAGCCAATATCACCGATCAATTGGAATAACACCAATAATTGCTGGTGCAGTCGCTTTACTTACACTTCTGATTAATCGGATTATTCCCGCTCTAGTAGGTATATTTGACGAGGTCGCAGCCAGTCGATTGGAAGAATCCGTAGAGCTTACCAGTGTGTATGGTGTGGCTTTGGGTACTGCAATAGTATTCACAGTAATTGCAACTGCCTTTGCAGTAAATCTACCAATGAGAATTCAAAATATGAGAGAAGGTCAGGAATGAATAGAATCGGGAATAAATCCACCCATCATTCCTAGATCTGCCACTATCAACCTAGCAACTGCTTCTACCACTGGAACTGCTCTTGGACCAAGGACCGGGTCGTGACGCCCCTTAACCTTCAGTGGTTGTTTTTCACCACTAGGAAGGTGTAGAGTATTTTGCTCGCGTGAAATGCTGCTAGGTGGCTTGAAGTGAACGACAATTCGTAGTGGAGCACCTGTGGAACGACCACCTAGGGCACCATCCGCAGAACCTTCCGCCGAGCCTTCTAAAGTTACTATTTGTCCTTCTTTTTGCCAGACATCATTGTGCTGAGAACCTCTCATTCGTGAAGACTCAGTACCTTTAGAGAATTCAACTGCGCGAGCTCCTGGAATCGCCATCATTCCGCGAGCAAGGGCTGGTTCTAGACCATCAAACCAAGGTTCACCAAGTCCCAACGGCAATCCCTCAATTATGCACTCTACTGATGAACCGATAGAATCCTCATCCATTCTAACTTCATTAATCAGGTTAGCAAATAACGAGCTAGCTATTTCATCGCGACAATTCAAGCGAGACATGTCAGATTCTTCAGGAAGAACTGCATCTCTATCAAGACTGAATATTGGAGCCGCGACAATATCTCCAACGCTATGCAAATGTGCATCAACACGCCATCCCAATGAATTGATTACACCTCGAACTTGACTAGAGGCTGTGACTAATCCATAGGTCAAACGAGCTGATTGAGAGCCACCGCCACGGAGATCTGCAGAACCGCCGGAACGAATCTGTTCAGGTAAATCTGCATGACCGGGTCTTGGGTGGTCAGGTAAGAATGAATAATCGCGAGAACGAGCATCTGAATTACGAGTTAAGAGAAGTATTGGCCAACCTGTTGCCTTACCTTCGTAAACACCTGAAAGTATCTCACATTCATCACTCTCAGAACGTGTACTCAGCCCCTTTCTACCGGGTCTACGTCTCTCAATATCAATCAGTAAAGCATCAATATCAATCTCAGTTCCAGCAGGAATTCCTTCAACGAGAGCGCCCACAGATAGACCATGGCTTTCACCGAATAGAGTGACGCGAATTGAATCGCCCAAACTCATTCCCATGGTTCTCTCTCCCAAGTCAATTCAGGATATTGATAAATCCTAGTATGTATGAACTGAAGGCCTCTGGATTTTAGATGTTCTATTATTTTCTGATTTTCTTCTCTCTGACAAATAACTGCAATTGCAGGACCAGAACCAGAAATTGCGGCCCTACCATTGGTCAGGATTTCAATGTCCTCGCAAATTACAAGTGCATCTTTGTCGCCAATTGCTTCACCCACCAATTGACCGTTCTTACTGAAAGCCTGCAAAGGATTACCACTGACTAAATCGAGGACAATTTCCTCAAATCGGGTTTTTCGATTCTCAAACTCAGCAATATTAATCTTTGATTTTTCTAAATCTCTAATTATCAAAAATACCTCCATAGGAGGCATATTTATCCTCTTTATCCTACAAGCAACCTCATCATAAACATCTACCAATATTGTAGAATGGTTATTGCAGACTACAATATCATCCCTACCTCCAGTAATGCTACATCCAGACTGTATTTGTATTGCTGATAGAATGTTACAGCATACTGCATCCGATATCATCACACCCGTTGCTTGAGATAAAGCGTCCATAGCAGCCACGAGTAGGGCAGAACTTGATTTCAAACCCATACCGATGGGTATGTTAGAATTAATTTTCCAACCCAAATTTCCATCAGGAAGGGGTAAATCTCTAGCTTTCCAAGCATCGAGAAGAAGTTGGAGTAATTTATGTTCATCTTCAGAAATTTCTAGCGGCTCATCAGTAAGTGAGACATGAGTCCAGAGATCAATAGGTGCGGCACAGCCGTTGCCACAACCTACGGCATGTAGAAGACTGATTCCTCCACATGCACGACCCTGTCCCAGAAGTCTCATCGCTCATTCATCACTCCTGTCAATTCACGTCCTACATGGCGCATGCCTGAACTAAAACGAACTAGGAATTGATCTCCTTCTTTGAGGGAGGTGACTGAAATTAGATTATCTTGAGAAATCAAGCGTACGGTCTCAGCCTGTTGAGCCATTACTTGACCGGATAAGCCAGATGCTTCGAATCTAACCAATAGGAATGGACGCCTCTCTACTTTTAGACGGCCAATTGAGGCATCACGTAGCGCTCCGCTTGAATCGATGATTGCCACCTTATCTCCGGATTCCAATTCACATAGGTATCGAGTCGAACCATCAGCCATCAGGCAGTAGGCATGAACCGCTCCGGCGTTAACTCTGAAAGGTCTAGATGGTACGAATTGTGATGGTATAGTCTCGCCGTGAATCAATGCCAAGGCATTTGCAGATGAACCAATTAACATCCCTTCATCGTGACTCAGTCTCTCGATAAGATCAACACAGACTCTCTCACCAACACCCCCTGATTCAACAGAAGTTACTTTGGCAAATTCTAGAATTGAATTTGTTTCTTTATTCTCAGTGACCTTCT
>DUIL01000017.1:9365-10684 GCA_013330385.1 Candidatus Thalassarchaeaceae archaeon | reverse complement strand
TGCGATCTCTTCCTCTTCCATCATTTCTGCCTCTTTGATGATTTGAGCCACCACCACCTCCTTGTGGTTTTGCGGTTTCACAGCGGTTACATTCAGTTCTGAATGCAAAGTTAGAATTCTTACATTTTGGACAATCCCAGTCGCCTCCACGGTTACCATCTTGTCCACCTCGTCCTCTATCTTGTCCGCGTCTATCTCTATTGCCTCCGCGGTCGTATCCTCCACGACCACCATCTCTTCCACGGCGACTATCTTGTCGATCAAAGCGTCCTCTATTTTGGTCGCGGCTGCGTCTCTCACGAGGTGCGATTTCTACTGGTGAACCTATTGCGCTAGATGCATCTATGTCCCCAACTAAAGGATGAATGTGGATTAGAGCTCTGTCCGGGGCTCCAATTACGGTATTTACTCTTCCAAGTGGCTTACCACCGATTACACGAATCGATGCCCCGAGGCGCGGAGCTCTTCCTTCAAATGCAACGAGAAGCCCACCTTCGTGAGATTCACTCTCGACGCTTCCGCTAAAGCTCATGACTTGAGCCGCGTCGGCCCGAGTATATGAGTGCGGCAGATGCTGCGAGGATAAGTCCAGGCAGCCCCATTGCTGGAAGTGAAAAGCCAGAATCAGTAGTATCTGGTTCTTCTATTATGGGCTCAGGTTCAGCAAATAGATGAGTATTGTCAATGACGCGCTGTACTTCATTACAAAGTTCCGATTCATCACATCCCCTCACCACTACTGTGTGTGTTCCTTCAGACCAAACTGAGAAGTCAATCATAGGTGTTGACCAAGAATTTCCATTTACAGTCACCTCCCCAGTAATTGCACCATCAATAAGTAGATTGAATGATACTGATTCTCCATCGGGGTCACTAAATACACCATTCATCGACCATGAATTTCCATCCCAACCTTCGGAATTAACTACGATAGATGGAGGTGCCCCGGTCTTGATTATTCCAAGGTCATAGAACTCTTCCATGCTATACACACCATCTCCAGTCACTTCGACCCAAACATATGCTGGACCTGGTACAGTACCTGATGCGTCAACATCAACAGTAATTTCAGACACAAATAGTGAAAATGGACCTGATGAACCTTGGCTAACTCCAAATTCAGAGGTTAATCCAACTAATACACTCAATTCTGGCCAGCCTGAGGTTGGACTCATAGTTATTGGATGAGGGTCTGAAAGTTCTGTATTAGTAGTTGAAATTTGGAATGGCACTCCTACATTCCAAGACCTATTTCCTGAAGATTGTCCTGCTTGATCTATAGCCTCACATGTAACTTCTCCAGCCTCACCTCGAGGGAC
>DUIL01000017.1:6574-8930 GCA_013330385.1 Candidatus Thalassarchaeaceae archaeon | reverse complement strand
ATTTCCTGCCAATTGGCAATCACTTGTTGTCCGCCACTGCTTTTTGGGAACCAAGCATCATCTTCCGGTGCCGATTCAGTCCAGGCAGGAGGATTGTCGATTGGTATCGGCGCAGTGGTGAAATCAGCGAATAGGTCTTCTCCAATTGGCCAAATAGGCATATTCGGCTCAATTGAATAAGTTAGACTACCATCGTCATTCTCAATCAGTTGATACGAGCTTGAAGCATCTCCTAAACAAGTACCTCTCAGGGGGGCTTCTCCTGCATATTCATCGATTTCAACTTCTACATTACGCCCTTCGCATTCTTCCCACATATCTAGTCGAAGTTCTTCAGTATGTGGGAAATGGAAATTGTATACTATATTCGACAAGTTAGAGGCATTGAATGCAATGGTGAATTCATCAGGTGAATTGATATTATTAATTGTCAAGGAAGCATTTAGCCAAAGCATCAATCTGCATTCATCTATTTCTGCAGTCGCAGCTATATTCGTATCACAGTCTCTATCTGAGTTGGGAACTACTGGTATCTCAACACAGTCGCTACTACTACCCCATCCTGAACACGAACGGACTTGAGAGTGATCTTCGGGAACAAGATTCCACTCTTCGACCAATACTTCATCCTCAGTCCAAGAGATGTTCTTCCAATCTGTACCTACACCACCCCGGTGAGGGCCACCATCTCTCATTCCAATTCGTGTTAGCGTGTGCTCGACACACTCGGAAGCTATGGCTCGAACACCTTCTCTCTCATCTGTGGAAATCCATCCATCATCTCCACTAGGATATACCTCTGCTACAAATGTGTCAAGGTTTGTTCTGACAATATCCGCAAATGTACCATTTACCCAAGCTATCGCGTGGACATCAGCCGATTCCCAATCCGAAGCGATTTCAACCTCAAAAATAGCGCTTGAATAATCGAACATATCCTCGAAGGTAATAGAACTGCATCGCTCTTCAAGAGTTGGTCCTTCAAGTTGTTCACGGGATTCATTATTCGCTGGAAGTTCATTACTAGGGGCGCTCATTGGAACCCACGAAGTGACCATTGCGAACATGGCAATTAGGACGGCCATCTGCATCACACTACGGCGCGTCATGCCTCCGGCGTGCAATAGTAGACGATATTGATATCGGCGTCGTGTTAATTCAGAATTCAAGTCAATAATCAGGCTTCGTAAGCCTCTACCATCATTCTGACGGCATTGTTTACCTCAATATTTCCATCAAGTAATTTTCCTAATGAACTCAGAAATGGCACTTCCATACTAAGGGCATTTGCTCTTTTGAGAAACATCCGAGTTGCCCTAACCCCTTCTGCAACCATGTGCATTTCACCTAATGCAGTCTCAAGTGATTTTCCAGAACCTAACTTTTCACCTAGAGTTCTGTTTCTTGAGCGTGGGCTTGTCGATGTTACGTAGAGATCACCGATTCCTGCTGGACCGAATGCAGTAGAGGATTCTGCCCCCATTGCCGCGAGTAATCGAATGCCCTCGCTAAAACCAGCCAAAACCAAGGCAGCCTTCAGATTGTCACCACCAATTCCATCTCTTAGACCATCTACAAGACCACAGGCAAGAGCTACTGTGTTTTTGTATGCGCCCCAAAGTTCAGCTCCAATCACATCATCAGTTGATGAGAGTACTAGAGTTTCTGTTGAGAGCCGTTCTGAAATTCGTTCAGCAACAGATTTGTCGTGACAAGCGATTATTGCGCTAGTCACAACCCCTCTAGCAACTTCAGGAGCGATTGTTGGCCCAGTTAGTACAATTACCGGATTAGATTTACCAGCATTTTCTAGACGGGCTTCAATTTCAGGAGAAATCATTCCTGATTCACTCTCTTCTGTGGGAGCCAGACCTTTGGCTAAATCGAGAAGAACATGCGAAGGTCGTAGTAAGGGAATTAAATCGTTAACAACAGAAAGGATAACTCCGCTTGGAAGAGCGATTACAAGAATCTCACAAGTCTCTGTGACATCAGATAATTCCATCGTGACATCTAGATTGGGAAGTTCGTAACCAGGGAGATATTTGTGGTTCACATTTTCAGTCATCAATGACTCATAGACTTCCTGTTCGATGGTCCAGCCCATGACGTTGTGACCGTCCTCGCACCATACTTTGGCTAGGGCGGTTCCCCAGTTGCCTAATCCAAGAACCCCTATTCTAGCCATATGCTCCCCTGAATCGCCTCGCCTCGCGCCTTCATTAAGACCCTATGGGGTCAGGTTCGCCTTCCGTTGGATTCTTGAGGTGTATTCTAACCGTCCGGAATAAGCAGGGGTACCCGAGTGGTCAAAGGGGCTGGGTTTAGGTCCCAGTGCGTAGTGCTTCGCAGGTTC
>DUIL01000017.1:5155-6265 GCA_013330385.1 Candidatus Thalassarchaeaceae archaeon | reverse complement strand
TGCGTAGTGCTTCGCAGGTTCAAATCCTGTCCCCTGCACCAATTTTTATTGACGGCATAAATCCTATTGATTAGGCCCCTGCTGGCCCATTGTGGATGGGCAAGTTGAACAGCCTACTGTGGGAATGTCACAGTTGAAACTGGCTGCATACATAATGGCCGGAATAATCCTATTAGCTAGTATTGGTGGAATACTGAATTACATTGGACGGGTATTCGTTGAGGGAATAATCGAGGATATTGAAGAGGACTTCAAGAACCAACCTCCAATGTCTTGGGCAAACTCCACTTCTGTTGTAGATGATATAGAAATCCTATCTGATTTTGGATATAGGAAAATCGACACAGTAGCTCATGCGAATGCAGGAGATTTTGTTCAATTTAGATTCGAAGATTTGGGTTATGAGGTTGAAGTACAGGAATTTACTACAGAATTATGTCAAGATTGTCGGAATTATGTTGCAACAATGGAGGGGCAAGATCCGGACTCTTGGATAGTAGTAGGAGGCCATTATGATGCTATCTGCTATAGTCAGCAAATTGTCATAGGTATAGAATATCCAGGATGTACCTCTGAGGGTGCTTATGATGATGCAACAGGTACTGCATCGGTTCTCGAACTTGCTAGACTAATGATGGAATGGCAAGAAACATTCCAAGATTATCAAAAATCCAATGATGAAGACCTACTATTTCCGTCTATTGACACCAGACCAAAGCACACTTGGAAGTTTGCAGTTTGGGACTATGAGGAATGGCAGGGCAGCGGTTCTCCAGAAGGAGCTGGGTACGGTAGTGAGACTTTCGTCACTACGCTGCCTGAGGACGTAGAGATTGCCACATACATCAATCTCGACATGTATGGGCTCAATTGGCCAGTTGAGACCCAATTGGTAAGCCAACTCAGCGGCTGTGATGAGGATTACTTTCACCTCTACTTGTTCACATCCCCTGTCGACGATTGGTCGTATTACGAGGACAGAGGTCTGAATGTAACCGATGAGATGCGAGAGGAGGCATCGGATCTACAAGATAGGCTGGGTTTTGTGATGTATGACGAACTTGATTATCCAACAGAGTGGGTTGTTGTAATGGACGATACCAAGGGCAA
>DUIL01000017.1:0-4769 GCA_013330385.1 Candidatus Thalassarchaeaceae archaeon | reverse complement strand
ATGCATGAGTTCTTGCAAGAAGGAGATGATACATGTGAGCAGTCTCCCAAACATGCCCCTACTGACAGAGTTGACGTTCTTTACACATTAGCTGGTGGACGTGGCGGTCTTGAGGCGGGTATGCAAACAGGTCTCAATGCTCTAACTCTGCTAATGTGGTCCGATGTTACCGGAAATTGGGAATGAATAATGCCGCCCTATAATTCATAAGAGTCCGACTAATCCAATGTTTCATGACAAGAGCGTTTGCTTTGTTAGCTAGCCTGTTCCTAGTGATGACCCCTCTAGCAGGATGCCTAGAAGAATCTGACATTGATCAGTTTCTTGATGACATACTAGGGTGCATGGACGAGAAAGCCGAGAACTATGACGAGAATGCTACTGTTGAAATGTTAGAGGATTGCATTTACCTAGTATCAGTAGACACTTTCATGGATGAAATTGAAAATTCCATGGAAATTGATAAAATGTTAGAAGAATCACCCAAAGCGGGTTACTCATTACATATTACATCCTCTGGATATAACGAAGAACTAGGTAGCGATATTTCCATGAATATCGAAAAAACAGTTATGGCCGATATTGGTAATTCATCAGCATACATTAGAGAACTTACTGAAGTCACAGGAATGATAACTATTGACTATTCTGTGACACAGGTCGGCGAATCAATCAATGTTAAATCTTCAATTTCTGGAATGTTTGCAGGCGGTGGAGAGCCATACAACACTCTAACAAGAGATAACAATCCAGATATCATGCAATTGATTCAATCAATTGAGGAATCTGATGATTCCGTTCCTGTTGATGATCTAGCACTAGATCCTGAAATCTCTGAGGATGCAAATTACAGTGTTTCATGGGATTCAGCAGAGTCAAAACATGTCCTCTCTATTAATTGGTATGAAGACGAGACTGAACAGGATGTTACTATGACAATATCTCTTTCAGAGGATGAACAATTAATTTCTTATCTAATGGTTAGCAAAAATGTAACCTCAGAATCTTCGATGCAATATACAGCAATGTGGGGCGATGCAATCATCATTGAGATTGATGAAAACCTTCCAAGGACCGCTTTACCCATTTCCTGGGATTACGATACAGAATCCGAGGACAACTGGGACGATGGCGATGACTCGGACGGCAATAGTTCTGAATGGTCAATGAACCACTTCTGGGGCTGTGGATTGGTCAATGTCGACTCCACCACCTTAGACGATTGGGAGAATGAAACAATCATCGATGCAATCTCCGCACACCCTGAGTTCCCAGATTGGTGCGGGGAAGTCGTCGGAGTCGATGATTTACCTCCAGAAATTAGTGATGGCGAGCCGGGTTTTGACTCTCCTCAGATGCGCTGGGCCAGTCTCGATGAAGATGGTAATGTTCAATTTGTCACTGTGAGTCAGGACACTTTCAAGTTGGAATATCCATTCATGTCTGAATCAGATTGTGAAATGTATGGTCTTGTCTGGGATGAAACTGATTCCCTCTGCGGTGACCACGTCCCCATCTGGATGGATATGGACGATACCATACAGGTCGTTCAGTGGCCAGATGGTGAGATGGAATACATCCGATACGAGGTGAATGGAGATCACATGTTCATCGGCTTCCTAAACCCAACAATAGAGGAGCCCATACCAGACCCCGTAGATACGGTATTGCTAGTTAATTCATCTCAAATTTTCAATGCCCCAATCTCTGAATTTGAGTTCAGGGCTCTTGATTGCAGCGCGGCCCCTGACCAAGTATCAGATGAGGGGGAGAATCTTGGTCCGAATGTTGATGATTGTGTTGTAATTCATTCAGATACATTGACCACCCTTCCAGTAACTTGGAATTTTGAAGATGAATCTTGGTTTTCCTTCTCCTATTCTGACAATGATGATGACGGAATGATTTCATCTGGCGATGAACTATTACTAACCAATGGTACTCAATTACCAATCTACTTCGAGGTTTACGATACATGGGCAGAAGAGTATGTCTCCCAATCAAAGGCAGTAGCTCCAGACCTTCCTGGATTCGGCGCCATTATAGCAATAATTTGCTTGATTGGAGCCTCATTATCTTCTCGAAGAGATTGAAGACACCGTTTGACCAGTCTCGGATTCCTTTAGGAATCCGGAATCGCCGACCGTCGAGTTCATGACCCCGACTAGTCCTCTAAGAATCGTGACCGCGGTGAAACTCACTGATGAGACTGAGAAAGATAGTCTCGACAAAGAGTTGGATATCATCCGCCAGCGCCGTGAGGGTGACAAGAGATTTTTCAGAGGTGCGTTCGAAGATTACACACTAATTGTTGGAGTAATCATTGGTGCCGTCTTCTTTGGCGGTGTTTTTGTGATGTCATCAGGATGGGTGGCAGCCGATTCGATTACCCTTGACCAAAACCTCTCAAAAACACCACTAGATTCCGGCGAAGAATGTGTAGATCGAGAAGGCCAAATATGGTTTAACATATTTTTTTCAGCCGATGAACACCTAATCGAGGTTAAGGCGTACAATATTGATTCTTCAAGTAACATTCTTTATTTTCAAATTGAAAATGAAAATCATTCGCATTTAATTGAAGGTGAAATTGGTGAAAATAGTCTAAGTTTTGATCCGTCCATACTTGATGATGGGCATTTTGAAGCACTTGTTTTGGTAAGAGATGTAAATTCAGATGATGATGCCCCTCTAGCATTCAAGATCGTTGAAGTAGAGGTTTCATCTCATTCAAGTGGTCCATTTAGTTCTGATGTAAAACAGAAGGTCGAGGTCGAAGATGACTCACCTCGTTCATGTTGGACAATAGAAGGACTTGGTGAATGGGGATGGATATTGATGGGTGCCGAATGGGTTGGTGGTCGCGAGGCTGCAATGCTAACTGGGGGGAATGCGGGAATTCCAGCATGGTGGTTGGCCTTGGTCTCTCTTGGCATGTCTCTGTTTTTCCTTTGTGTTCAGTATCCATTGATGCATAAGATGTATCACCGAGATTCTGATTATCTTCTTACTGAATCTCAGTTGCGTAGACTAATTGAAAGGATTCTTCTTGCATCTCAAGATGAAGCAGATATAGATATTGATTTCAATGAGATGAAGATGCAAGAGCGAGCAATCTCAATTGATGTCTTAATACCCTACGGGACTCGTAGCACAACGATAGGAGATTCGATGAGTATTCGAGCAATCCTGATACGAAGTTTGCTTGAAGAATTCACCGTTTTCGGCGAAATGAGGCCTCTTCAGATGAAACTCGTCTGCATTGATGATGGAGTCCACGAGGCTCATCTGAATATTTCGCACCCACTTGAATTGAACCGAGGCCCAATTACTCCGAGTGAGGATTACTCATCTTTCTTTGAAGGAATGAGTGCTCATGGCTGGCTTGAAGCAGCGGCTCAAACAAGTTTATCTCGCTGGTTCAAGAAGCATAATCTGGTAGAATATGGAACTGCGGTTATTGCCGATGAAGATGCGGTCTTTGTTAGAGTAATTTACCAACCAGTAACTCGCTTTTCTTACTTCTTCTTCAAACCAACATATGCTGACTTACAGGATGACTTGAATGCACATCTAATGCAAGCTCTAGAATCACATCTTGGAGGAAGAGTGCTAGTTGTTAGTGCTAGAAATGAGAAGGCAACACTTTCAGATCGGGCTATGGCTGGAAGAGTTGAACAGCCTACAATGGAAACTCACTCCTATGGAATTGTGCCATTAGGAATCACGACACGAATTAAAGGAATATTACCTGAAATTGATGAAGAGGAATTGGTTGGCGAGGCAATGGTTGCCAAGCAGGGTGGAATTACCGGTGCTTTGTTACAAAATCCATTCATGGGAGATATTCTATCTAGTGTCGAATATGTAGCCCACAAAAACAGAACAAGAATTGACAAATATGGATTCTGGGGCCTAATTGTATTCGTCTGGATTCCATTCATGGCAAGCGGAGTATTAGTTGGTGCTATGCTAGGACTCGTTGCTCGAATGCGCTTCCAGCGAGTCCTAGCAGCTTGCCTATTCGGCGGAACAATCGCTTCACTAACTTGGGCATATACAGCACGTGGGATAATCGAGTTCATGGAAAGATACCATGCTGAGGCTTTTATCCCATTCATTATCCTACTTGCAGTTCTATTCACAATAATGCATGTTCGCCGTAATAAGCGACGCCGAAGGGAGGAACTTTTCCGCGATTCAATGGCATTCTTTGCAGGTGCTAGCAATTCCTAACTTGTTCGTAGAGATATTGATTAGAGAATCATCTTCAGGGAGAACTACGGAGTAGTTCTATGTCGGCACCATTAGTTGAGATGAAGGGAATAAAACGCCATTATGTGATGCCGGCAGGAACTGTGAAGGCACTTGATGGAATTAATCTAGAAATTAATGAGGGAGAGAGAATAATTCTTCTCGGCCCCTCTGGATCAGGCAAGACCACCCTCCTGAACTGCCTCTCTGCTTTGGACACCCCCACCGGTGGTTCTTACGACTTTGCTGGAAAGGAAGTGCCTGGATCCCCTGCCTTAGCACCTAGGTGGTGGAATCGACTTGAATCCCTCCCATGGCATACGGCGTTCTTACTACGGCCCCTCGCCAAAATCATATTCTTCCCCTTGGAATACTTCACTCACTCTAGGCCCATGGCAAAGGCTAGTGAAAAAGCCACATCGTTTAGGAGAGAAAATATTGGGTATGTGTTTCAATTTTTCAATCTTCTTCAAGATCTAACTGTACTTGAGAATATATTGCTGATTCAAGAATTA
>DUIL01000146.1:5831-6280 GCA_013330385.1 Candidatus Thalassarchaeaceae archaeon | reverse complement strand
TGCTATGGCCAAACGTTGACGCTGACCCCCAGATAGCCTGTGTCCCTCCTCTCCAATATCGGTATTCCAACCTAAAGGAAGTTCATCTATGAATGAAGTTGCCTCAGCAATTCTTGCTGCTTCAAGCACCTCTTCTTCACTTGCATCTGGTCTTCCATACAGTACATTATCACGAATAGACCCTGGAAATAAAGTAGTGTTCTGCGAAACTAAGCCGATTGCACCTCTCAGAGATGAAAGAGTGAGTGTACTAACTTCATGCCCATCAAGTTTCACTGAGCCATTAATGGGGTCATGGAAGCGGAGAAGAAGTCTAACCAATGTTGTTTTTCCTGAGCCAGTTGAACCTACTAGGCCTACTGTAGCACCAGCTGGTATATCTAGAGAAATATCATTCAGTACAGATTCTCTCTCAGGATAAGAGAATTGGATTGAATCGAAGGAAATTG
>DUIL01000146.1:0-5435 GCA_013330385.1 Candidatus Thalassarchaeaceae archaeon | reverse complement strand
TCAAGAACTCTTGATGTCGAGGCCATGGCTCTCTGGTAAAGATCGAATGTTTGTCCAAGACGAGTTAATGGCCATAATAATCGCTGGGTGATAAAGACAATTATCGAATAAGCACCAACTGATAACTCACCTTCTAACGCCAGCCAGCCTCCAACTAGCATATTGGCTGTGAAAGCAAATAAAATCGCCATTCGTATAAGTGGAACAAACGATGCAGAAAGTCGGATTGCATCGCGATTTGCATCCCTGTATGACTGAGAGGCGATACCTACTCGATCTACTTCACGGGATTCAGCGGTGAATGATTTGATTGTCGTAATTCCATGCAAGTTGTTATTCAACAATGCGTTGAGATTTCCAACCTCCTTTCGCACCTTGGTATATCGAACCCCAATTCTCCTTTGAAAAAGGAACGAGCCGCCCACGATTACCGGTATTGGTAAAATAGCATAAATTGCAACTTGCGGTGCTAGAATGAACATTACTGCACTGACTACAATTACTGTAGTAGCGACTTGTAGTAAATCATTAGCACCTTGGTCGAGAAATCTCTCTAGTTGGTTAACGTCATCATTCATTATTGCCATCAAACCGCCAGTAGTCTGTTCAGAAAACCACTGCATCTCTAAATTCTGAATATGTTCATAGGCGTCCATTCGCAATTCATGTTGGGCACTTTGGGCCAAATTCCTCCATAAAATTCCAAACCAATATTCAAATAATGATTCAAGAACCCAAATTACTACCGTGATTCCTACTAAAATGAGGAACTGATCATAGGGGTCGCTGTAGCCAAAGTCGGCTAACATCGATTCTTCTTTGTAGGCAACGACATCAATTGCCATACCGATTAGGATTGGAGGTGCGAGATCCCAGAATTTGTTCATCACAGAGCAAATTGATGCTAATATGACCTGGCCTCGATAATCACGAAGGTGGGAGACGAGACGAGGTAGAGGGTGACTCTCGCTCGTCATACCCTTAGCCGTTGGTTGACGGCGCTTCAATCTGACCTAGAGGTGGATATGCTAATCATTCACTAGAAGTTGGAGCGGAAGCAGCACTTACACTAGGATTCTCATCGAGAATCTGTTGCTTACGTACCTCAGCCTTGAGAGTTAACAATTCCATGTACGCGTTTTTAGCTTCAGTATAACGATTCATACCTTCTTGATATGCGACCTTTTCCATTTGGAAGGTCTGACCATCACGAGCCGCCTTATCCATTTTGAAGAGAAGAAGGAAGAAGAACATAGTAGGCGCCCATGCTCCCACTAGTAGAAGCCAGTGTTCATCTACATTGAAGGGACCCATACCCATAAACTCAGTATTGGCACCTACAACCATCGTACAGATGATTGAGATTGGCCAAAGAATTGTATTGACGAGTAATAACACCCATTCATACATCTCTAATTCTGATCGGCCGCGTGGTCTCTTTGGTCTTGGCAGGGTTTCTGTTGGGTCAGTCATGTCTGTATCCATCCATTCAAATTCGCCCATCACCTTTGAGGCTTCTTGTATCTCAAGGGCATCTGGGGAAATTAATTCATTATCTATATCAAAGCCTTCAACAGGTTTACGAGAACCCATCTCAAAGCGAGGGAGGGAAAAGAGGAAGAGGAAAAGTGCTGTGAAGAATATTACCGTTAGGGTAACTGGAAGGGAAAAATCAGCAAGTTTGGCAACCTCACTCAGTGGATATTGAATTCTAGCTAGTATCGCAACAATGAAACCCATCGCCATCGCGTGTTTTGCGTATCTGATTCTAAAGAAATACATTAATGATGAACAAAATAATAACACGCTAACCAAATTCATTGCCACTACTGGATCTGCGCTAACTGTGTTTTGTAATGGAACTGAAATAATTAGACCAGGTAGCCAGCCCCAAAAAAATAAGAGAGCGACGCTACCCTTAGAAAATCCAGACCAATCACAGAAATTTTCTAGATATTGGCTTATGGCTGTTCCGTCGGTGAGATAACCCATCCAAATCACAGTACTGAAGAGTACAATGGCCGGGAAAGTGTACTGAAGATGATTTACTATTGCTTTGAATAATCTATCAAAAAACCGAGTGATTTTCCATTCGGGGGATTTCATTGTTGAATTGGTTTCAAATGGATTAACGGTGTAAGTTGAATGTGTATTACCTGCCATAATCGGGACTGTATTCGAAATCGTTCTAATTTCTTCTTCGGGTTTTTGCATTGGCTTTTTCTTCTTAGGCTGAGGTTTCATCTTTGACAATTTTTCTTTGACATTTGCACCTTTTTCCGCAGCAACACCTGAAAATTCTGAAAATTTAACCGATGCCTTGTCTGATGCCTCATGAGACAAGACATCAATTTTTTGAATCAGATGATGAATTCGGTCCTCGATGGATTCGTCATCCCCCTCTCCACTCATCTGGGTTCAGATTAATTCGGTCATTATTCAACCCTTAGCAAGCACAGATGACTAGATTGAGTTTGGAAGAGATAATTCTCCAGTCCATGAAGATGCCCAATGATCCCAGACTCCAATTCTTGCTTCGACTGTAGAATTGGTTCGAATCTCGTAGAAGTCACCGGCTGAAAACCATCCATCTCCTGAATAATCCCAGTAATTGAAGGCCCACCAATTGCCATCTTCATCAGTAACATTAGCCTCTATTTCCGCTAGGTTCATTTCCGCGATTGATGATTCAGTATCACTTTGAGAAACTAAAACATGAAAACTCAATTCAGAAGGATTAACCTCGGAAGTAAAACCTGAAGGAACATAGCCACCCCACATGGTGATTTCTGAGTTCAAAACATTAGAGTCTCCTATGGTAAATTCAATCGCTGAACGAGGTAAATCATCCTGTAATTGTAGTTCAAATTCATCATCCGTATAGACCCTCAAAACAAAGTTAGAGTCATCAAACCCATAGAGTTCGATACCAACGATTCTAGGAGGAACCCCCCTCATCTCGAGTACTATAGTATGAGTCTCATTTACTCCAGTAGCCACCTGCTGCTGATCTAGGATATCTCCAGTTATAGTCCAGTCAAGTTCGGAGATAGAAGTTGTATCAAATCCGAAAGAAGGCCAGAATCCTTCTGGGTCTGCAGCCGCCTGTTCGGCTATATCGAAGAAAGGTTCCTTGTATTCTGGTACTGCATCCCTTCCTTCGTACCAAACATTACCCAATCGGATGTTAGTATTCGAGGCTCCTTCAACTATCTCTGTATCAATTGATGTTGTGCCGAGGCTTAATCGCATAGCGACTGAACGGAGCTGCGCATCATCATCCTTAGCAACACTCCAAAATATCTCACCTTGTTGAGTTTCAGTAGAATAAGTAGTCAATGATTCCACCTTTAGTTTAGATTCAGTAGTCGCCATAGAAATTACATCAAAAGATGATGGGTCGCTCAAGATTCCCTGTAGTACTTCATTGCTGAGTGGGAAACATTCGCTATCTTCACATGGTTTGATAGGCACTTCAAGGCAACCCGACAATACAGGCGCTAGAAGAAGGAGTACTAGGATTGGCGCTTTGCCCACACCTATTCGCCGTCGCAACCCTTTGATGAGTCTATGCTTTCTAGGTCAATTCTACCGATGATTTGCCTGCGTCGGGCCTATATGGAAGCGGCTAGACGCGAATATTGCAGAAAGGGGGTGCTGTATTGATTGAAAATGTTCTAGTTGTCTACAAAAAGAACTTCGAGCCAGTTCATGATCAGGCTCTAGAAACTATTCGCAAAGAGTTAGACACGTTAGTTGCTGAATCGAAATTAAGAGTAGACTACTCTGCACGCGAGACGGTTCGTCGCACTGATTTCATTGATTGTGATATGGTAATTGTTCTAGGGGGAGATGGCACTCTAACCTCCATCGCTCATTCAGTAGATTCTCAAACTCCTGTGATGGGAGTCAATTCACATCCTCGTGAGGATGATGATAATGGTTCATACGGGTTCTACATGGGTAGTGACCCAAAACACTTCAGCGCGGATATCCGTGCTGTTTTGGCTGGTGAAGCGATAGTCAACACACTTCCACGCCTTCAAGCAGAAATAATCACTACCAGCGGTAATAGTATCCGCTGTGATCCTGCGCTGAATGATCTTCTTGTCGCAAACACACACCAATATCAGCCCTCAAAGTACAGACTTCAGAGGGATGATTCAGTAGATTGCAAACAACATTCATCGGGTTGTCTATTCTCTACATTCCTTGGTCAAGGGGCTTGGTTTCGTCACGTGGCAAACATCGAAGGCACTATTTTCCCAGCAGAGGAAATCAATGACCACTATCTATTCGTAGCACGAGATTTACCTCGTCCAGAACGTAAAGACGACGGTTCTTACTGGTCCTGGACCGAGCACCCCTCCGTAATCACTAGTGATATGCATAGAGGATATGTTGTCAGTGACGGATGGGATGAAACACATTTCACCAGAGGGGCAACGATTACAGTTGATATTGAGGGACCTAAATTGCAACTCCTAACTTTCCGAAGTACAATTCACGACCGTGTTGCACATTGGATGCAATAGAGAACCTCAAAACCAAGTGTCTTAGTGCAGAGCCAATGGAAGGATATCCGGTTCTGCGAGACTTTGTCGTTCATTGGGGAGACATGGATGCACTCGGTCACGTAAATAACACGAGGCATTTGAGATGGATGGAGACAGTTCGTGTTGATTTTTTCCAGAAAGTAGAGCTCCGCACGATAAAATCAGAAACTATTGGCCCAGTCCTTGCGAGTTTGAGCATAGACTACCACAAGCCAATTTTCTACCCCGACAATGTCACTGTAGGTACTCGTGTTGCTCACATAGGAAATTCCAGTTTTAGAATGGAAAATGTTGTTTACAATGGTGCAGGAGAACTTTGTGCTAGTGGAGAGTGCATAATTGTCCTATTCGACTTTGAAAATTCAAAATCGGTTCCTCTTAGTGATGAAATGCGAAATGCAATAGAAAGTTTGCACTGAGATTCAATCTTCTTGCTTAACGGTAAGATGAGGGAAAGGCACCGAAATACCTTGGGTCTTGAACTGCTTTAGAATCTCAATCAGAATCCAATCTTTGGCTTTCCTCTCATTATTGTAATCAACGACCCAACAATCCAACCGGAAGACCAGTGCAGTCTCAGAAATATCATACAAGAGAACTTCTGTTTTGTGATAATCCACAGTATATTCACAGTCATTAATGGCTTTCAGCATTATTTCTTTGACACGCTCTGCATCTTGGTCAAGAGTAGTATTAACTCGGAATCTCAAATTCATCGAATCCGGATTATCAAGAGAACTTCCTTGAGCATAATTCTCAACAACCTCGCCCGCCAAAGAAGTATTTGGAATAACGACCATTCTCTCATTTCCAGTTCTTATCTTGGTTGTCATTATCCCCACATCAATGACCTTCCCCTTGACCCCTTTGACAATCACC
>DUIL01000075.1 GCA_013330385.1 Candidatus Thalassarchaeaceae archaeon | reverse complement strand
AGAAGGAGGATGGGAACAAATTACTTGGGATGAGGCTTTGAATGAAATATCAGCAAAAATTCGAGCTTCTCTCAAAACTGGAGCTGTAGACAAAGTGGTCTATCACGTAGGTAGACCTGGACACGAAGGTTATGCAAATAGAGTGTTGAAAGCTTGGGGCGTTGATGGACACAATTCACACACAAATATCTGCTCAGCAGGTGCACGTACAGGCTATGCAATTTGGCAGCAGCATGACCGCCCTAGTCCCGACCATACCAATGCCAAGGTCATATTATTGACATCATCACATCTTGAAACTGGACATTACTTCAATCCTCACGCTCAGAGAATCCTAGAAGGAATGATGGATGGAGCGAAATTGATTGTGATTGACCCGCGATTATCCAATACAGCAGCAATGGCAGATCATTGGTTGCCAACATGGCCCGGTTCAGAACCTGCTCTATTCTTAGCATGGTCGAAAATCATACTCGAAAAGGGCCTTTATGATCGAGATTTCATGGAGAATCAAGTTAATTGGGATTCGTGGATGAAGGCAGTTCATCCAAATGAAGACTGTGATTTTGAGCGATATATCGAACTACTAATTGATGAATATGCAGAATATACTCCTGAGTTCGCTGCAGAAGAGTGTCGGATTCCTGTAGAACAAGTAATAGAAGTTGGAGAAATTGTTGCCAACTCTGGATCTAGACTTTGTACTCATGTTTGGCGCAGTGCAGCGATTGGCAATCTAGGTGGTTGGCAAGTTAGTCGTACGTTGCACTTCCTAAATGTCCTTACTGGCTCAGTAGGAACTGTTGGAGGGACTAGCCCAAACTCTTGGTCAAAATTCAAACCCGAGCTTTTCGATGTGCCTCCCGACCCCGATGGTTGGAATGAATTGCACTTCCCTCCGGAATATACGCTAGCTCACTATGAGATGAGCCATATTTTGCCGCATCTCGTGAAAGATGGAAGAGGCGCCATGGATGTCTACTTCACAAGAGTATTCAATCCAGTCTGGACATTTCCAGATGGATTTTCCTGGATTGAAATGTTAGAAAATGAAGAAGCAGTTGGTTGTCACATTGCCCTAACACCCACATGGAACGAAACTGCCTTCTTTGCAGATTATGTACTTCCAATGGGTCACGCTTCTGAGAGGCACGACGTCAATTCTTATGCTACAAGTTCTGGAAAATGGGTAGCATTCCGTCAACCCGTATTACGTGAATTTGCAAGACGTGAAGGGGAAGATGTAGAATTTACTCACCAAGTCAATCCAGGAGAGGTATGGGAAGAAGATGAATTCTGGATCGAATTATCATGGAGGATTGATGATGGCACTATGGGTATTCGTGAACATTTCATGAGCCCATACCGTGAGGGTGAGAAAATCAACATCGATGAGTACTACAAGTATCTCTTCGAGCGCGTCCCAGGATTGCCCGAAGCCGCCGAATCAGAAGGTACTGATGCACTAGGATACATGAGGAAACATGGGGCTTTCCTAATTGAAGAATCAACTTATGAAAAATACAAGGAAGAAGGATGGCCCACTCCTTCTGGAAAACAAGAATTCTACTCAGAGACTATGATTGAATTTGGTTATCCCGAGCACTCAATACCCCATTATCGGCAGAAATCACATGTACATCCTGACAATCTAACTGGAGACGATGAATATTGTCTACTTCCAAATTTCCGCCTACCACAACATATCCATTCTCGCTCAGCAAATGCAAAGTGGCTAGTTGAGATTGCTCATCGAAACCCAATTTGGATTCACCCAAAGGATGCTGCAAAACTAGGTATTGCAGAGGGTGATTTATTGAAGATTGAGACGGAAATAGGTTGGTTTGTCGACAAGGTTTGGGTCACAGAAGGCATCAAACCTGGTGTAGTTGGATGCTCACACCATATTGGTAGATGGAGACGTGACCAAGATCAAGGGAATCGATTCATGACTAATACAGTCTCTATCGAAGACAGAGGTAATGGGAAAATGAGGATGCGCACAGTCAATGGAATAGAACCATGGAAATCTGATGATCCCGATACAAACCGAATTTGGTGGCGTGATGGAGGAGTACATCAGAATATTACTCACGCAGTTCAACCAGACCCCATATCTGGTCATCACTGTTGGTTACAGAAAGTGAAACTCTCTCGCCCTGAATCTGGAGAAGAATATGGGGATATTGAAGTTGATAGAGAAAAGTCATTCACATATTACAAAAAGTGGAATGAATGGGCGAAGGAAAGAGAGACACATCCTCGAAATGAAAGACGACCACTCTGGATGAAGCGCCCCCTGTCTCCTAAAAAAGAGCATTTCTACATCAAGGATGAATGAATATGGATCCTACTTCTGTCTTGGTATTATTGTCTATTCTGACTCTGGCAATGATAATCTCGCCTCTAGGGCTTGGAGGGGGCGTTCTATATGTTCCAATTTTCCTCTATGTAATGGAATGGAGTCTTCATGTATCTCTAGTCTCTTCATTGATTCTAGTCTGGATGGTTTCATTGGGTAGTCGTATAGCCCACTCAAAAGATGGATACGCCGACAAGGAAGTAGGGGGCAAGGGGACTGTTTCTGCAATTTTGGGGACCATTTTAGGAACTATACTTAGTGCCCTTCTAGTAGAACATATTGGTGAAATAATAATTATTTCTTTGGCTTCTCTTTTGATGGTATGGGTGATTCACAGAACTGCCAAGAAAATGCATAGTGAAGTCAATGGACATAATGCAAACATTGGAGAAAATCAAGAAATTAATGATGAGCAATTGAGCCTTTATCGAAAACTCTGTGCAGGAGGCGGGATGGCCTCAGGATTCCTTGGAATTGGAGGGGGGGCTATCTTCGTGACAGTACATAGGCAGTTCTTAGATTGGGGGCATAGGAAATCTGCAGGTACATCGTACATAATTGAATCATGGATGATTCCAATGGGAATTCTGACTCATCTGATTGTAGATGATACGGGGGCTGAGTTGTGGGATATACTAGGAATTTGGTTATTTATTGCACCAATATTAATGATGGCTTGCTCATACTTTGGAGCAACAGTTGCTATCAATTATGTACCTCAAAAAGCCTTGTCGTACCCTTTTCTTCTATTAGTAACATTAGCTCTGATTAGATATCTTGTTGATATTTATGGGATTATCACATAGGTCTGA
>DUIL01000181.1 GCA_013330385.1 Candidatus Thalassarchaeaceae archaeon | reverse complement strand
TCTCTCAACTCTGACTTCAAATGATGGGATTGGTGAGGATAGAATATTCCCTGGAGGGATGTTGCACGAAAACAATGTTCTAATCGCAGCACATCAATTTGACAATCATGGTGGAGTCTCTAGAATCTTCACCTCAGGCACTGCAACGGCAAATGGACAGATTCTCGACCCAGGGATGGATGGATGTTCAGTTGAGAGAGCACCATCTAATTCCGGTCAATTCGTCTACGCTATTGGTCGCTCAGGCCAAACCACTGGACTCAATCGAGTCGATAGACTGGATAATTCCGGACTCATTGCAAGTGGCTTTGATGAATTGGCCGGTCTGTCTAGCGGCCGGGTTTTAGAGATTATTTCCAATGATACGCACGTATGGATTGCCTCTGCACTATCTACCAATTCATATTACGGATCCTCGGTCCTACAGGGCGAGATTCTCTCCAACGGTTCGGTACGTTGGGAATATGGATACAATTTCCAACAAGATGTTGTCAATGAAATGTACCTCGATGGTGAAACAGTATGGATTACAACTGCAGGTCGTGGATTAAAGGCCATTGATTTGCAACAGCGTCGAATAATTTCCACTCCACCTGCACTTCACACACAGATGGATGGAATGGTTATCGAAGATGATGGAACAATGTATGTTGGTTTGATGGGTAATCAAGGTTCAGCTGCCGGATTCCAAACTTTCAACACTAATACAAACACATGGGGTCATGGAAGTTTATTGGCCGGACTTCCTAGTAATCTTGTTCGAGATTTCCTCGAATATGGAGACCATATCTTGATTGCCACTCACGGTGGTATAGGGATGTGGAACACTACTCGTGATGATTGGGATGACCCCATCACTACTATCGATGGCCTACCCACTCCTATTATCGAAGAACTCTATGCAATTAACGAAACAATCCAAGGAGGAGGTAAAGTGCTTGCTGGAGGTGCTGCAGGACTTACTGTATTGCATCAAACCAATCTATCAGTACTGAATACACTTGGATTCAATGATGGGCTAATGGGGAATTATGTCAGCGGAATAACCTACGCCGGACCAACTTCTAGAGTGGTTCAAAATCCGGATGGAACTAATACTACTCTTTACCATGATGCTTCTATCTTCATTTCCCACAATGGACAAGGCCCCACTCGACCAGGAGTAGTTGCTTGGGATATTGCTACTGACATGGCCAATGGAACATACAACATTGACATGATTCCTAGTAACGATGTCCGAGCAATAGTTGCTGATGATTGGGGGGTTCACATCGCCACAAGCGTTGCCCCATTAGTGCACTGGAATGGTACAATGATGAATATGGAGACGGGGGTCGGTCAGAATTCACTTCTTTCATGGCCACCATTTGAGTTACATTCTGATGGCACAAATCTTGTTGTGATGACACCAAGAGGTCTCGACGTCGTAGATGTTGACGGCCGTCATTCTGTCATTACTAGTGAAAGTGAAACTGGATTACAAAGTGGTTATGTCGATCATTCTGGATTCTACGCAGTAGGAAATGATGGATTGCATTTCTATGATCCTGTTATTTCTCTCCAAGAAAAATCACGTGAGCACCAACGTAGAGCTTCTCCGCTGAATGTACTCTATGGTGGTAGGACTTGGGATATTACTGACACCACACATCCTGGTATGTCAACTGTCTTGGTTAGTCCAGATGACCCTATTGAAATCGAGGAAGTTTCAGTTACTGCTGCGCCTGGAAGACTTCCTATGTATATCGGAGCAATGACAATGAATGCACCCCAAAGAGGTAGTTCTGTTTGGGCGAGATCTACTTCACTGAATTACACAGGTAGTTGGGATATGGCATTATCTAACGGAGGCATACAGCAGGCATTCCAATCAGCAATTTCTGCAATAGGTCCGGGTTCTAGTTCTGCTTTACTTCACCTCCAAATGCAATCTCCTGCTAATGGTTCTATGAAAGTTCGACTAACATACGACTGGGAGCGTGTTGAAGTCCCCACTGTTATGACATCTCTAGAGGATAGGCCAAATGATGGCGGAGGCGTTCTAACAGCCTCTTGGTTGCCAGCAGAAGATGCAGCTTGGTATGCTTACCGAGTGTATGTTTGGGATTCTACGGATGACCCACGCTGGGAGCCAGATGTAGAGGATTTAGATTTGATGCCTACTTACGTTTGGTCCAACTTCTGGTCGGAAACAAATGCAACAATTACTCAAGCCAATCGTGATGGTCAGACCGTCACATTACAAGATGACCGTATTTACCGTGCTGCGATTGCAATTGAATACTCAGATGGCACATTAGGAGAACCTATGACTTTCCCACTTAATGCAACTCCTACCGATGAAGTACCAGCACCACCTGCATGGTTGAGCGCAGTGCCGATATCTGGTGGAGCAGCGGGCACTCTAACTATGGAATGGGCATCATGCACTGAATTGGATCCAGATAAAACTAGGATTTGGGCAGTTCAACAAGAGATTACCAGTGCAATTGGTTTGACCGGCGAATTTGACTACCATTGGAGTACAGGAAACTCAACTGTAATGCAATTACAAGGAGGGGTACCATACTGGTTTGCTGCGGTTTGTGTAGATGAAGCAGGGCAATCCAATCTTGAAAATGCAACAATCATAGGACCAATTGTCACCGCAGGAGGTCTTGACGATGGAATTCCTCCAGCTCCAATTACTGGCACTACTGCCATTGATGTGCCTAATGATGAAGGAGGCCGTTTGAATATTACCTGGGATCAGAATACAGAAGAAGATTGTACATATTATGCAGTCTATATTCTGCCAGCATCTGGGTTCCAGCCACCTACAACGGTGGATGGATGGCCGATTGCAACATATACTAGCGATTGTGAAACAACATCTGTAATCATCGACTCATTAGGAGAAAGTGGCTTAGTTGATGGAGTTGCTTATTGGATTGGAGTAGTAGCCTTTGATGACTGGGGCAATGGTGATGTCGACAACGTGTTCATTGTTGAAGCCACACCGGAGACTAATGTAGATGGGAGCGGTTCTGCACCCCCAAGAGTCGAAGGTTTAGATGCCTGGGATCACCCATCAGATGATGGAACTGCAATCGATATCAGATGGAACCGATCATCTGTTGAAGATTTTGATTTCTATACCATATGGGTATCTGAATATCCACTAGATAATGTCACTGAATTATGGGACTTTTGCCAAGCAGCAACATCATCCTGTGGTCTCATAACAATTGATCAGCGACAATTTGGTGCTAATTTCCAACTTGAACTGACTGCCGACAAAGCTCTCTATGGGAACACTATTGACACCCTAACTAAGGAATCGATTCAACCAATGATTCCTCTCTATGTGACTGTTACAATACACGATATTCGTGGAAATGTACACTTAGATGGATTAAGCCAACATATGGTTTTGGTAACACCTATGGATAACCGAGGAGATGTGTCTCCACCTGATAGATTGCTTGCCCCTGTTCTTACCGATAGACCAAATGATGCAGGAGATGGTATGTTTGTCGAATTCAAACTAAGTGATTCATCGGACATTGCTGAATACAGAATATATGCTGTGATTGATACCCCCGTTCTTCTAACTGGAAACATCGAAGTCGCACCTGCTCTAGTCATCGACCGTGAAGAGCATTTACCGATATTACTAACAGAATTCTCCAATTATGGAACTGACGGAGCACAGCCTCTAGTGCCAAATCGTAGAATCTATGTATCTGTTGTTGCAGTTGATTCCTCTGGAAATGCTTGGATGAGTAACCTTGCAACTGCTTGGATTGAATTGAGTGATGAACTCTCAGCAGATCCATGTCCTGAATGCCCTGATGTAAGTGGAATTAGAGCCAATTGGAACTCGGCTGGAACTTTGATTGAAGTTACATGGGATGCTAGTGAAGACAATTTCTACAATACTTACTATGCATATGTTAGTAGGAGTACTTTTGACGATACAAGAAATGCTACTTTAGTTAAATCGGAAATGCGTGATACTATACTAATTCTACATGAGTTTGAGGAATCTCCTTTGGTTAGAGAAGAAACATACTGGATTGAATTAGTAACATACAATGGTGAAGTCCACACATTCCATGCAGACCCTATAGAAATTCTTCCTTGGTCTGAAACTGATTTCGGAACGAGTCCTGGTGGAGAGCCGACAGCTGGAGACTCTTGGTACGATAAAATCGTCGCAGGTGACATGAACATGGTCATCGCATTAGCCTCGGTAGTTATGTTGCTAATCGGGGCTATTCTCTTCATTAAGCCAAGAGAAGATGCAGCTCCAGCCCCTTGGGAAATGGGAGCATTAGAAGTCGAACTTGAGGAACAACTTGAGAGAGAAGCAGCAGGACTCAGCGATGACGAAGATTTCGGAGTGGAAGATTTGCAAATTGACCAAGGGCTCGTCGCTTCGGCTCGAAAAGGAAGTGACTCAAAACCAACTGGTGAGGATTCGTATGTCACTACCGCCGCTACAGCAGGTGGAGAGGTGGAGGAAGAAGAAGGTGAGACACCGGCTCCGGATTCTGGAGTAATGGACGAACTATTGGGAGGTCCAGAAGAAGAAATCGGTATTGATGACCTTGGAGACCTAGCTGATGATTTGGATGATTTGGGAGATGAGCTTGATGAAGAGGATTTAGACACATCCTTCCTTGATGAAATGCTCTAACCGATACATAGACATTGAAGCCAAGACCCCTATCGCGTATTATGTCAGGCGCAGTTGACCCTCGCTCAGCGGTTTGGTCAGCAACGGGCTGGGATGGAAATAAATCTCTAATGGCGGCTGATATGCACTTCGCTAGGATATATCGTCATGCTAAGATTCTCGGAATTGACATCCCAACTGATTTTCCAAACAAGATTTTCTC
>DUIL01000096.1 GCA_013330385.1 Candidatus Thalassarchaeaceae archaeon | reverse complement strand
GTGTGACAAAGTGTCTTGTAGGAACTCGTGGTCTGTTGGGTGAAGGTTGGGATGCAAGTAGAATCAACGTCCTTGTTGACCTAACTACAGTGACCACCAGTATGAGCATCAATCAACTTAGAGGACGCTCTTTCAGGCTCGACAAACATTGGCCTGAGAAGGTTTCAAACAACTGGGATATTGTCTGTCTGGCAGAAGAGTTCTCGAAAGGATTTGATGACTATAACCGATTCAAACGTAAGCACTCAAGACTCTACGGTGTTTGTGATGACGGGGCCATAGAGAAAGGAGTAGGACATGTACATCCAGGATTTACTGAAGATGGCCCGGAAGTAATTTCTGAAACAATTCACGTGATCAATGAAGAAATGATTATGCGTGCTAGAAATCGTCCTCGAACTCGTGAGTTATGGAGAATTGGAGAGCCATTCAATGCAACTCCTCGTGAGGCATTTGAATTGAAAATGGAAGAAGGATTTGCAGAGGGGGCTCCTATCTTGAATGACCCATTCAGAGGACGAGTGTCCTATCCAAATGTAAAATGGAATGAGGAAACATTAGTTCTAGGAATTGCTGCCGCAGTTGCTCAATCTCTCAAACAAACAGCAATGGTCAGTCAATCAGTAAAAGTTTCAGGAGGAGACCGCGGAGGTGGTTGGATGCGCACTTTCCTTGAGGATGCTAGTGACGAAGATTCGAAGATATTTGCTGAAGCAATGCAGCAGGTTCTAGGGCCAATAGATAATCCAAGATACATGATTTCTAGACAAGCTAGAATCATCTCAAATACATGGTTGAGTAATTTACTACCAGAGGTCGTAGGCAAGTATTTCCGTCGTAAAAAGAATACAATCTGTATGTTCCATACCGTTCCAAAAGTTCTAGCCAAGAAGAAAGAAACGGCAATAATTTTCGAGAATAACTGGAATTTACATGTTGGACCGGGAGTAATAGTCTACGGACATAGCGAGTCTGGAAGAAAAGAAGTTCAGATGGTAATACAATCAGGATTGACACCCCGAGGTTCGTTCCACAAGAAGAGTGTATTCACTTGATTATGAACAGCCAGCACAATCAACGCTTGAACCGCCATGTGTTTTGCAGAAGCGCTTCCTACAGGTAAAACAGCGGAAATCAAAGGCGTTAACGGAGTTTGAACAACCAGAATGACCGCACATTTCTGAAGAAGAGGAAGCAGGTGCTGTGACTACTGCTGGAGATATTTCCTTGAAGCCGGAATCTAGAATTTTTGTTTCAGGTTCATCAGCGTCTTCTTCCCACCATTTCTCTTCGGGTTCAGGAGTTCCAGCAATTTGTTCCTTTGCAGTTTCTATCGGTTGAAGATTCAGCACCTTGATCACATAAGGACTAGAGAGAAATCGGTTCTCAATTCCTTCTTCTTTTAATCTACGAACCCCGTCTTCCCTGGATTGAATTTTTCCGCCGCTGGCTTGTAAGTATCCAATCAGTCTGTCATAGGCGCGGATGTAACTGGGAGCTAGTTCTCGGTTCAAATCTCGTAGTTTCCGAGGTTGGTAATAATTCCTGGATTTAGTGAAATTACTCTTAACCCGTGGCGCCTTACCTTGTTGAAAGCCAACATACACCAGCATCACTACAATCGGTCCAAAGGCAAAAAGACAGGCCATGAAAGCAAAACCGTCCCCGATTCCTGACATAATGAAGAGTGTTAGTAGTGCTGCTGGGACAAAGAATACCAGTTTGTTGTCAGTATTCTCGTCAATAGCCTTAATCGCTGACCAAATTCCACTAAAAAACAGGAAAATAATGGCGATAACAATTTCAAATCCTGCAGACAAAGTTACCACGCCTTAGAATGACCGCGGCGCTGTCCCGGCGCCGCGGCCGATGAGGTACCGTAAGTGGATGCGTAGCATCTGCAGTCATTGCCCTCGCGGGCTCCTTCTTCGGGACAATACGGGGTTGCCCCCTCAGACAATAAACTAAATGCCGGATTGAGGGTTTTTCTCCCAATATTAGCAATAAATGATTAATTTCGAATTGCAATTCTCATGGATGCTTCTGGACCGCCTGCAATATCTCCATCCCCTTCCCTAATTGGTAGCCCTAAGCGAGAACAGAGTTCTAGATGAGGGGCTGACCAAGGGTGAGTGCATCTTTCACTCGCTTCATATCCTAGAACCGTTATTGGTTCAACTTCACCAATCCATTCATCCTCAGTCATACGACCAGTTATTCTCACCCATGCGTGGTCAAATCGTCGTAAATCATGAGCAAATTGGTCTAAACCAACTCTAGGTAATCGGCTAAGTAGGAACTCACGCGGAATTGCACGAGGTATGATTGCAAGTGCTCTTTGGCCGTCACTAAGATAAGCTACAGGACCAATGTCTATTGAATCGAAGATTGCTTGAGCATTCTCGACTGCTTGCTTAATATCCCCCCACTTTTGAGGTAACCAAACTACGATTGCCGAGCGATCTTTAGTCCCCGAAACATGACTACTAACCTCTAAACTAGTATATTCAGGGCCTTGTTCTAATTGCTTCTTTGAGGGCTTCTTAGCAAATTTTGGCCATGCAATACTTGGCAAGGAAATTGGTGGCCTTACTGGTATTTTGACTGCTAATGAATGACGAGGGATTGAGTCAATCCATTCTGCAACTGGATTTTCTATCCAATCTTCTTGCATTATCGTGCATTGCCAGCCAGTAGAGCCGTGAAGTGTACCAGGGACTCTGATTATTCTACGGGTATCGGCAGTGACAACTGGGTCAACAGGGTGACCTGCCTCAATTACTCGATTCAGTAACTCCTTACGCTGCTTGCGAATTGCTTCCTCACGCACTACAGGGTCTGGTTCTGCAAAGGCGCTACGATCAGGGTCGTGGGCGATGATGTGGAAGCCTTTGCTGCCGGAAAAGGAGATATGTTGTATTTCCAATTCTGTATTTTCTAGCAACCAATCTCTAAGTTCGAGGGTTGCTAAACGCGCCTGCTCTAGTCTTTTTTTACAGAAAGGACGCAT
>DUIL01000179.1:8857-12841 GCA_013330385.1 Candidatus Thalassarchaeaceae archaeon | reverse complement strand
ACGTAGACGAATGAGCGATTTCTTTGGGCTTCAAAGCGTGCTGCAACATCAACTCTCCCTCCTTCTCCTTGGGCTGCTCTAAGACGGCGACTTTGACGATTCCAAGAATTAGGAATTTCATCAATTCCCATTTCAAAAAGACGACTGGGCATCCGTGAATGTAGCTTACCTGTGGCTAGTTGTTGATGGATTTCAAGGCCACACATGAAGCCCAAACTAACGGGGTCAAGAGATGAAGGGGTGTCCTCGTCTCCGATAGGTTGTGTGGCACCCACGTACATGAGCGGATGGTCATCGCTCATAGGCTCAACGGGCGAAGGAGTACTCTCCATTGACGGGACTAAACAATTCACCAGCCTGAAGCATCTTGGAAATCACCTCTTCAACTTGGAACTCACTGATGCCTTTTGGTTCACAACGATTCAGAACATCAGTCAGAGTTGCTATTCCTCTTTGATGACATATGTCACGTAATGCGGTGCGAACTATTTGGTTAGAATTTCTTTGTTTGACTGAGACGCCGGAGATTAATTCTGATTCGTCTTCGATTCCTGATTCTTCGCGCCAATGACGGAATACTGCAAGTGACATTTTGGCATCATCAGCGGTTGCAATTTGGCGGAGATTCATGCGAGCGTGGGCTTCAGTCAGTCGAATAAGGGCCTCAAGAGCACGTGGGGTGATTGGAATTACTTCGGCTTCACCGTACTGATCTTCCCTTCCAAAAGATTGGCGCTCATTAGTATAATATTCAAGAATCATTGCTTTGGCGTCATCATTCAAATCAGGATGGATATTTCGCTTTGCATAGGCAATATACTTTCTGAGAAATTCAACTGAAAGATGATCAGAGCCATCTACTCCTTGCATGAAAATTTTACCTTCATTTTCTTCACGGAGGTCATATTCCATTGCCTCATCTATTTTCATCTCACTGACTCCATCAGTTCGGACTGCGAGAATGTGTCTCGCGATTCTTTCGTCGTCTTCTACTCTAACCTCATCTCTAAGCATCCAAATTATATCGAATCGAGATGCCAACGGTGGTGGAAGGCCAGTTTCATTGAATGACCTCATTACACTCTCATTAGGTCCACGTTTGGTAAATCGGCCTTCTTTAGGATTAGCTGCGGCAAGAATTGAACAGCGAGTATTCAAGGTTGCTTTGACGCCCCCCTTTGACACATCAAGACGTTGCTGTTCCATAGCAGGATGCATGGTTCGACGATCCTCTTCGCTAATTTTGTCGAACTCATCAATAGAGGCTAGACCACGATCGGATAGAGGTAATACTCCTGCTTCTAAAGCAAAGCGTCCACCTCCACCAAAATCATCTCGCACAGCAGCAGCAGTAAGTCCGGCTCCTGATACTCCTCCTCCCGTAGCAAACATTCCTCGAGGAGAAAGTTTAGACATGTAAGTCAATAGTTGAGATTTCGCAACACCCGGATCTCCCATTAATAGAATGTGAATATCTCCTCTTGACCTTGTTGCATCCCGATTAACACGTGACACACCTCCGAATAACTGCAGAGCCAAAGAACGTTTTACGAAGTGCATTACACCTGTTGCATATACAGAAGGAGCAATTGAACGTTGCATCATCTGAAGCAAATCAGGTTTATTCGAAATTTCAATAATTGTTTCGCGATCTTCATCGGAAATTTTTATTTCGGTAAAAGGAGTGCTCTCATGTTCTGAACTTACAAGATGATAGATGATATCAAACATCGGAGTTTTACGATTACGCTTGACCTCTGAGTGGACTACTGGTATCACATTGACAACTACTCTTTGACCTGGAAGATGCTTGTTCACCATGTCCCCTTCAACGAGTACATGAGCACGAGAAGGCTGAGCCCCACTAGGCACATTTTCAGGAACCTCTTGAACCTCGATCCACTGGTTGTTTACCATTCTTGATATGTTCATTACAAGATTGAATCTAGTTCCGCCACTACGGCCTGCTGCCTCTCCGCAGCCTGTTTCTGGAGGGCAGCGAAGAGGTTCCTTCAATTCCCTCTCATTATCTTGTATCATTTCGATTGTGTGACCACAATTCTCGCACTGGAATACTGCTCGGTGAATTCTTGGTTTAATCTCACTAATTTTGGTGACTATGACTTCGGCACTCCTCAATCGCTCTATATCAGGACTACCTACATCTCGTAATTCACGACGGCTGTCCTTCGGTAATTCACCCACACGAAGTATACAATCGATATCCTCACCTCGCTCACGGCATATTTCGTTCAGAGTGTTGCGACCATTACTGAGGATCTTTCGGGGGTCGGACAAAACATCTTCAGCAAACTCAGGATCAAAGGTTTGTAACTCATGGAAATCTACAATGAGCACGGGAGAGTCTGCCTGTTTTGACAATAACAATGCTATCTCAGATTCCTTTGCCTCTGTAAGGAATGTGCGCCATCGCGCAGAGGAATCATGTGCTGCCATTGTCATGTGTTATCGCCGCCGGGCATCGGAAGTGTTCCGACGCAGTCTATGAACAGTTTGGATGAATTATTCCACCCCTGTATTTCCACTGGAAATAATTCTCGCACGACGGCGGCAAAATGTAAGTCTGCGGACTTCCACTGCAGGTTGTTTCAATTAAGCGCCACATGCAGAGGAAGTATACCTTGAGTGAAATTGAAGCGTGACCCCTCAATCGAGTGGTATGGAACATGTGAGAGACGGTGATGATGTGATTTTGAGGCTCGATCCTGGAGACAAGATTCATGCTTCAATAAAAAGTCTAACAGAGCATGGGATATCCTGCGCATCCATCACCAGTGGCATCGGTCGGGTTCGTGATATTGAGATAGGTTTTCTCGACTCAAATGGAATTTATCAGACCGTTACACATAGCGGACCAATGGAACTACTATCTACACAAGGAAATCTGGCACCGAGTCCTGATGGGCCATTCACTCACATTCACATGTTGCTATCCGATAATGGACATATTGTTCATGGTGGACATCTGTTTGAAGCAACGGTTCATGTTGTAGCAGAAATTCATCTAAGAGTTCTAGATCCTGAAATAATGAATCGTGAGAAAACACAGAGTCAATTTGTAGCACTGAATCTTTGCCAACAGGGGTGAATCAGTGAAAGTTCTCTGGGCTCATGGACTGGAAGGTCGGCCGAATGGGACAAAACCAACTTATCTCGCAAATGAATTGGGATGGGATGTAGTAGCACCTGAAATGAATTCTCAAGGTTGGGCTATAGCAGAGCATGTCTCAGTTGTAATCCAAGCGATTGAAGATAATCCAGACTTGGATGTGATTATGGGGTCATCTTATGGAGGATTAGCAGTGGCTAATGCTGCTGCAATAATGTCTGGTAGAAGTCTCAGGCTTGTGTTATTAGCTCCTGCCTTTGGTCTCGCTGAAAACTTTCGTAATACTGTTGGAGCCGCGGGTATAACTGAATGGGAAGATACTGATTCGCATGCCTATTTTCACCATGGATTAGGCCATGAAGTAAATTTTAGTTGGGGTTTTATGACCTCTGCAGATGAAATGTCATGGCCCACGATTGAGCACCCTACAACTATCATACATGGCGTAAATGATGACGTAGTACCCATCGATTATTCCCGCCAGATTGCAGCAAATAATGACATGATTGAACTTATTGAAGTTCAGGATGGTCATCGATTATCCGAATCTCTGCACTACATACCACTAGCAGTAGAGCGAGTATTGAGTCATTGAATTAATGAGACCCGAGGAAGTACTCGCCAATCTCTGGGTCGGTCAAGATATGTTGTGCATCGCTTGTATGTACAACTTTTCCACTAGCCAGAATATATCCTCTATCTGAACGAGCTAAGGAAAGGCGGGCATTTTGCTCAACTATGAGAACTGTAATGCCCTCAGCACGCAAAGAATCGATTCGCTCAATTATTTGCTGTTGATACAACGGTGAAAGGGCTGCTGTCGGTTCGTCAAGCAAGAGGAATTTCGGGTCGGA
>DUIL01000179.1:0-8477 GCA_013330385.1 Candidatus Thalassarchaeaceae archaeon | reverse complement strand
GCTGCGAGATCGTGAGTTCTATCTTGCAAATCAGGGAACATTGTCAAAGCACGCTCAATCCTCTCATTGAGAATCTTAGTAGAAAGTGAATTTCCTCCCATCTGTAGATTTTCATGTACAGTTAGTGAAGGAAAGACATTGTTGACTTGAGGGACATACGCAATACCGCGATTCACAAGTTGGTCGGTGCGCCATCCAGAAACTTCCTCTCCATTGTGTTCAACAGTGCCGGAGTAATGCGTTGCAATACCGAAAATTGTCTTTATGAAAGTAGACTTCCCACAACCATTAGGTCCGATAATAGTGACGAATTCGCCTTCGTCAACATAGATATCTATGTCATAGAGAATCTGTACAGAACCATACCCTCCATTGAGGCCCTTGACATCTAGTACTCGATTGGTCATTCCTCTTCACCTCCTTCTTCTTCACCAGCAGCCCCAAGATATGCCTCGATAACCGCTCTGTTACTTCGTACCTCATCTGGAGTGCCTACCATCAATATCTCACCCTCATTCATCACAACGATTCTGTCAACTCCTTGGCGTAAGATGAAATCCATATTATGCTCAATAATGAGAACTGAAATCCCAGTCTCATCGACTATTCTCCTAAGGTTATTGAATATCTTCATGGCAAGAGGGCCCGCAACTCCAGCCACCGGTTCATCGAGAAGTAATAGTTCAGGATCACCCATCATGGAACGTCCAATATCAACTAGCTTAGATTGTCCACCTGACAATTCACTAGCCATATTATGAGCCATATGAGGTACTTCCAACTGATCTAGAATTTCGTAGGCTTTCTGGAGTCTTTGTGTTTCGGCTGGTCGACTAAATGGTTGGAAAACCGCTTGAAGGAAATTGGGGCTGAATTGCTGACGAGGGGGTACCATTAGATTCTCAATTACCGTCATCTCACGCCACAATCTTGTGTGCTGGAAAGTACGGGTAAAGCCGAGATTTTGTATTTCATCTGGCTGCATGTTTGAAGCATCCTTACCGAATACCTCGACTTTTCCAGATGTTTGTTGAAGAAGGCCACTAATACAGTTGAATGTTGTCGATTTACCGCAACCATTTGGACCAATTAGGCCTACAAATTCACCCTTTCCTACCTCAAAAGAAACATCTTTGACTGCGATTAGTCCGCCGAATTCTTTACGCAAATTATCTACTTTGAGAACTGGTTCACTCATCTGTTCCACCTCCTTCGGGCCGTTCAGGTCTGCTTGGGACCTCTGGTAACAATCCCTTTGGATTATACTTGAGAGAGAATAAAATCAAACACCCAATTAACATCACCTTGACATAGGCCATATCTGCTTGAATACCCGTTACTACGAATGCCTCATCGATTGTCCTTTGACCCATCATTATAGCACAGAATGTGAATGTAACAACACCAGATAATCCAACCTCTTTCAGAGAGTCGTTACTAAACAACCATCCAATAATGAAAATTCCAATGAAGATGTTAGCGACTTCCCACGATTCAGTCACTAACCATTCAAACAAGGAATCGATATGAGATGCTGTAGTGTGTAATGGAAGATCTGCAGAACCCTGCCCTGCTACAAGGACATTGAAAACGAACTCCATTAGTACGATTATGAATGCCCCGACGACCATTCCTCGATTATTGGCACGGCCACCGACAATGAAGGCCGCCCAAACTAGGAATGTGGATCTAGCAGGCATCATATGGTTAGGTTGGAACCCTGTCAACTTCCATGCCCACAAAGCACCTGCAAAGGCTGCAATACCAGCTCCAAGAGCAAGGCTTGCTGCCTTGTGAGTGAGTACATCGTGACCGTGATGTTGAGCAACCTCCTCATCTTCTCTAATAGCTCGAAGTATGCGACCCCATGGTGAAGCCAGAATAACGTCTAGCATCCACCAAACCAGAATCATACCTACTATTCCAATGAAGGCAAGAAGTAGCAGGTATGGAGCCGGTTCACCGAGATTCATCGAGAACATGCTAGCCTCATAGACAATGTCTCCCATTTCAGGTTCCATTGTAGTCCGATTCAAAATCTCGACATTTGTGTAGTTTCCATCTGATCTGCCGAGTAACTCTGCCGGACTACCAATATCGAATACATCTTTACAATCTCCGGGTTCCATTTTCTCAATAATATCATCAGCGGTTCCAAGCGTCCAGTCGGCCCCCATAAGGCGCTTGTTAGGAACCGTAGAACCACAGAACCACCACGATTCACCAGGTAACGTGTATCGGGAAATTCCGATAGACGATCCATGAGAACCTGCACGTAGGAGTGGCTCACCGGCGAGTAACACTCGAACAATTTCACCAAGAGAAATTGTAACTATCGCGAAGTAGTCCATTCGCAATCGTGCAGTAGGATAAGCTAGCAACCATCCAAACAAGGACGAGATAATGATTGCAACAATAGTTGCAGGAATCACAGACCACCCATAACCATGCAGATCTTTAGGGGCACAAAGAATACCAACTACGATTGATCCTACTCCTACGAAGAATATTACACCGAAATTGACCATTCCAGTCACGCCCGTATGTAAGTTGAGAGAGAAAGCCATCAAGGCAAATATTGAGAGCGTGATAAGGACATTCGACACTTGAAGCACCTTGATGAATCGCATTCCATCTTGTTCGGCAACGGGTAGCCATGCAAGGAATAGGATAAGAACAAACATCAGGAATCCAAACAATATCCACGACCCCTTCGGGCTCTCGCGTCCATAGGGTGCTATTTTCTTGAAAGGATTAAGAGAGATTTCATTTGATTTCATAGAATCCCGTAATGGATGTATGGTTTTTTCAGCAATAAATTGAGGAATAGTACTCAGTAGATTTGTTATTGAATTAGTTGTTGGATTCAGGTTTAGAGAGGAAAACGAAGATGAAATATCGTTGAATTTCTCTATCGCCGGCCTAAGTGGGTCATCATCACGACCTTGGAGTAAGTAAATCCCCTCAATCATAGCGATAAGCCAGATAAGTATTGGAATCAATGGCCAAACAACGTCTCCAAGATCTGAAATTGTATTGACTAGAGTAATCTCGTTACTCATTAAATCAAACCAAACTTGATTGGCGTTTTCGATGTAAGGTGCGATGTATTCGGAGGTCCAACTATCATGTAGAGATGGATCTATGTCGCTTGGAGGATCTGGGGCTTCTGGGAATGTATCCCTCTTCCATGTCGATGTGGAATTGGTAAATGGAGCGTCAGCAAGTGTGAAAGTTCCGTCAGTGCGTCCAGTCAAGAGTTCTAAGTTTGTTTCATTTCCATAAGTTTCGCAAGTTTCGGAACACGAACCGTCAGCATAGGAATTTACTCCTATGAAGCGAGCTAATCGCATGAATACATAGGAACCGATTGTTACTATCATCATAGATTGGCCGCGAGAGCCTTTTCGCTGTTGCAAATTATGCAAACCAAGTGCTCCAGTAGGCAATATGGCGAGAGCCGCTCCAACTTGTTTGGATGGTTCGGAATCTTCTTCGGCTCGTTTTCTGAGCCGATCTACTTTCCATTTCTCATATGCATCACCAATTCCTTCAGGCATAATCATCAAGATGGCAATGAGGAATATGTACGGCATAACTCCATCTAGAGCCGTGTAATTTGAGCGACCCAAGGGCAGACCAATTCCAATAAGAACAGGAGATGAAAGAGCCCTCACGAAACCAATAATTAGTGAACCCACAATTGCACCTGGGATTGATCCAATTGTCCCTAGAACTATCACAGCGAAGGATGGAAGAAGGAGAGAGAATGCAGTCTCTGGAGTATATCTCACAGTCATTGCGAAAATGGCTCCGCCTATACCTGAAAGACCCGCAGAAAGGAAGGCGCTCATCATATGGACGCGTTCGACATTGATTCCGCTGGATGCGGCCAAATCAGGATTATCTGCAACCGCTCGCATACGGCGGCCAAGACGAGTTTTTGTTAGGAGAATTAGGAGTAAGAAAACAGCGCTAAAAATCACAACCGGCATTGCGCCCTTGTAGTACGCGTATCCCGTTGTTGCATGGTCAATACAGTTGGATGCCATGTCATATACTTCGAACATAGGTTTGCTACCATCGACAGTGTCTGGGCTCCAACCAGAACTTACCATTCGCTGATAAACCGGTTCACCTGTTCCGTATGCCAATGAATCGGATGGAATTAGGTCACCGACCATCGAACCGTCTGGAATTAGATCGCTATCCAAATGCACGTCTGTGTAAGTTTCCGCTGGACTTCCGGTTCCGTACGCCAGTGAGTCAGATGGAATGATGTCACCTACCTGGGAACCGTCTGGTATCTCGCCTGCATCTTCGTGCGCTTGTGTGTAGGTTCGAGATTGTTCACAGGTTCCGTGAGTATAACTTTCAGGATTAGAGTCGAATCGGCCATCTCCATCTAGGTCTTCTCCTGTTCCTGGAATGATATCTCCCACCTGCGAACCAACTGGAATTTCCCCGGCATCAGCTTGTGCTTGAGTGTAAATATCAGTGTCGAATTCACCATTCCCATTCGCATCCTCACTAGGTCTCAATTCTGTGACACCCAGATTAGTACTGAATTTGTAAGTGGGGAGGTCCCAGCGCAGACTTGGAATTCGCCAATCAGCATCGGGCTCAAACAATTTCTTTCCAGCACCAAAACGCAAGTATACAATTGCGCGTAGAATTAGTGCAACACCAAGTGAAGCAATCATCATAACTTGAGGAGAAGCATCTTTCTTGCGGAATCCGCGGTATACTAGTCGATCAATGAGTATTCCAGCCACACCAGTGAGAATGAATGCAGCGAGAATAGTCCATAGTAAGAGAGACCATACAATGACACCATCAGTTGGGTAATCCACTAGAGGAAAGAAATGATCAGACCATACCATAATCATAGCAAGATACATTCCAATCATGAAAAACTCAGACTGTGCGAAATTACCGTATCGCTGAACCTTGTAAGTCAGAGTGAGGCCCACCGCAATAGCGAGATATGTTGATGACCAAGTCAGAGTACCTACGCTAATTGACACTAAATCGAGTGTGATTTTTGCATCCGAAGATTGCCCCTTGAGTAAGATGTTCAATGTAAGCCATATCATCACTAGAAGAAATAGGGGTGAGCAGGCTATTCCAATGGTGCGGCCCCAACTAACCGGGACGTCATCGAATAATATTTTGATGAAGAAAAAGGCACCAGAAATTGCGATGACCGTCTGGAGTAACCATACCATATCATCGGGAATGCCTCCTCCTACGAGATAGTCGAGTAGATTCAATGAGGCATAACCGTATCTGATTCCCATCCATGAATCAATTACCAATAAGGTGGCAATAGTGAGTCTTTTGACTAATCTAGATTGGTTGTTGAATGCGTGAAGTCCAGAGCTGAGATTATTCAGCAACTAAACCACCATTCAACCTACTGTACGTATTTATTCATAGAAAAAAAAGGTGGGGGGCTCCTCAGCGGGTTTGACCCCGCTGAGGGGCTTTACGTTCCCTATTTTGTTGTTAATCAACAGATTCAAGCGTTGGTGATTCCGCCGTCTCGTGACCAGAATCGGTCACAATCGAAGGATACACCAGTTGTTGCGTCATGGTTGAAAGTTCCAACACAGTAACCGTTTCCAGCTACATCTCCAACAGCATCGAAGCTGTGGACACCACTAGCACCAACGAAGCCTTGGCCTGTTGCTGCAATCAACTGGGTCATTGAGGTACCAGCAGGTGCAGTTGCGCCTGCGAAGTACGCGTATCCCATGATGATCATAGCATCGAATGCCTCAGCGGTGTAGATACCACCAGCACAGTCTGGGATTCCGCCACAAATTGCGGCGAAAGCCATCGAGCGCTCGTTAGGTGTAGCGGATGCTGGCTTAGTTGCAACTATTCCGTCACAGATTGAGTCATCTGCCATCGAAGCACAAAGTCCCTCTTCAGCAACTCCATCTCCACCGTAGATTGCTCCACTGAATCCTTGAGCAGATAACTCCTCAACGATTGCAGCACCATCTGCAGCGTACGAAATCAACATTACACTGTCACAGCCACCATCGACAACTGACTGAACCTGAGAGGTAAAGTCGGTATCGGTGTCAGCATAGCCTATCTTAGTACAGAGGCTGTTTCCAGCATCTGTCCAAGCATCATCAAACGAATCTGCAAGACCTGAACCGTAGTCGTTGGTCATGTGCAGAAGTGCGATATTGCTGGAGCCACCTGCAGCGACTACATCAGCTAGAGCTGGGCCCTGAATTGCATCGCTTGGAACCACACGGAAGAAGTGTGGATATGCTGATGCATCACTTAGACCTGGGTTAGTACTTGCATACGAAATCATTGGAATTCCTGCCGCGCTGAGTACAGCGTTAGCAGCCATTGAAGCACCAGAACATGCTGCTCCAACTACGCCAATAACTCCAGCATCTACTAGAGTCTGAGCTGCAGCGGCTGCTGCAGTTCCGTCACATCCCGAATCTGCCATGACCATCTCGAACTGTAGGCCGGATCCCCAGCCTGCGACGTTCATCATGTTCAGAGCAACAGCCGATGCTGCTGCGAATCCTGGCGCGTATACAGCGATTGGGCCAGTCATTGGGTTAAGGAAACCGATCTTGACTGTCATTCCAGTAAATTCGGTGGCCTCAATTCCGCCGTCACGGGTCCAATATGCTCGGCAACTGAAGAAGACATCTGTGGTTGATAGTGCATCGAAGCGGCACAAATCGTAACCTGCTCCGGCAACATCACCTGCAGCATCGAAAGTGTGTACTCCAGATGCTCCTTGGTAGTCATTACCTACCATTCCCATGTGGGAAGGCATGTTAGCGCCGTTCTCCATCATAGCGGCCTTTCCAATCATCATTACTGCATCGTATGTCTCAGCAGTGTAAATGCCACCAGCACAGTCTGCATTTGCAGCACAGCGCTCTACGAAGTCTCCAGCACTAGAGCCTGCACGAGGCTTAGTTGCTTGGACACCGTTAGCGGCAGCTGGGGCTGAAAAGTCATCCAAGAAGGCTGAGTCAGCAATTCCATCTGCACCAAAAGTTGGCAGAGACATGCCGAGGTAGGCCATTGTCTCAAGGATAGCTGCACCATCAGCGGAGTAGCTCACCATGACCACCGAATCGCAACCGGCATCGTCAATAGCCTGTGCTTCTGCTGCGAAGTCTGTTTGGTCATCCGCGTATCCGATCTTGGTGCACAGGAATTCCTCCCCGCCCCAAGCATCCGCGAAGGCGTCTGCCAGACCAGAACCGTAGTCGTTGGTCATGTGGATCAGAGCCGGGTTGCCCACGCCAGCAGCACCCACCATGTCAGACATGGCTGGACCCTGTATGGCGTCGCTTGGAACCACACGGTAGAAGTGTGGGTAAGCAGCAGCGTCAGAAAGACCAGGGTTGGTACTTGCGTATGATACCTGTACAACTCCTGCTGCACTGAGTACAGCGTTAGCAGCCATTGAAGCACCGGAACATGCTGCACCAGCAACACCTACTACACCAGCGTCGACAAGAGTCTGTGCTGCTGTAGCTGCGACAGTACCGTCACAACCGGAGTCTGCTTCTACAAGTTCGAAGTCTCCACCCATTGCATTGAGGTCGTCAATTGCCATCAGTGCAGCAACCGAGAACGGAGGTGCATAGACTGCGATTGGACCAGTCATTGGGTTTAGCATACCAATCTTCATTGTACCGTCGAATACTTGGTTATCAGCATTCATGTAATGCGCTGCCATCTCATCGACGAGTGCATTTGCGATATCAACATCGAATCCAACAGCGTTGCCATTTTCATCGAGATTCTCGAATGGAGGATATGCTGTATCTGAACATAGCCTGAGTGAACCGGATTCCAATACTGCAGTCAAGGTTGAACCCTCTGCTGCAGCAGGGTAAGCGGTTGCGGTGCTCGCGTCACGGTCATCGGTTAGGACAACAGCTCCATCGAACCAAGCACCGAAAATCGAGTCGTACTCACCGGAATCAACGATTGCGGTGATAGCGACGTTGAGGGCATCGAGCAGTTGGCCCGAGTCCTCACGTACAGCGAGTCCGAAAGTCTCATCAGAGAAAGTTGTCATTAGGTCACCAGACAATGCAAGTACAGGTGAGTCACCCATTGCATAATCCGCTTCGCCATTTCCAACTGCTGCTACTACTGACGGGAAGTCATCGTATGCTGCTATTGTAGCATCACCGAGGTTCTCCTGTGCGTAGAGATCAGAGGTTGTTCCAGACTGTACTGCTACTGTTGTTCCAGCAGCATTCAGTTCAGAGACATCCGATATAACAGCCGAACCAGCTGCGCCGATTACACCCTGGCTACTTGTGTAGTAACCACGAGTGAAGTCAACGACTTGTTCGCGCGCTTCTGTCTTCGTCATCGCCGAGATAATGGCATCGCACATCTCGCCGGCATTCAGGTTGGGGATGATTGGATCCCAAGCAGAAGTTACTATGTCAGCCGACAAATCA
>DUIL01000139.1 GCA_013330385.1 Candidatus Thalassarchaeaceae archaeon | reverse complement strand
GATAGTGCCTTAGAAAATACACAATTGGAGTGGGATGTTAGCAACAACGGCACATCTGTTTTTGATGCCAAGAATGAAAATTGGATTACCATCATTCCCTCTGAATTTGGTTACCAACATGGTGAGGTTCTAAGTGTAGTTTTCATCTGTAGAGATTCCTTTGATGGAACCAGCACTTGGTATGAAAATGTCGTCATAGATGGCGTGTCTCCAACTTGGGAGGCATCATTCATGGCTAATCCTACCGAGGGAGAATCTACACTCATTGACATCTCAGATGGAATCATCGAGATTGGCAGTGAGGACATACTTGACATCAATATAACAGCAGTTGATGATTCTGGCCTAGATACTACAATTGAAATTACTAGCAACAGAACTAGTGAGTGGCGTCATGTAGACTGGAATGATATGTTTGCCCAGAGTAAATTCCCCCAAGGTGAGAAGGTCAACGGTTTGCACCTTGATATTAATTCGCGTCATGAGGAAAAGCCTGAGACTAGATATAGCCTAAATCTTACAGTTATGGATGATTCTGGCAATCGTGCATACCAAAACTGGACTATTCTTGTACTCGATCAAGCAGGCCCAGAAATTCTTCCAGACATATATTACAATGGCACACTTCTTGCACCTGAGAATCCAGTTAGAGCGGGAGAGAGAATTCAGGTGAATCTAACTAATTCATACGATGATATAGACTCGATAATGGATACAAGATGGACATTCATTCTAAATCAAGAAAAAGTATTTGAGAACATGACATATGCTGATGTTTCTATCTTCGACGTCGAACCCTTAGAAGCAGGTTCTCACTGGTTTATTCTAATGGCTTGGGACTCGAAGGACAACGTGAATCTCCTTTCCTTTTCTCTTTCAGTACAGCCTGCTCCAGGAGTTGATATTCGATTCTGGAATCTCAGTTACTATGGTGAGCCTGTTATAGGAAACACAATTTCCGTACATGCTATAATGCAAAATCTAGGAGGGGATGCAGCAAATGGCCGACTTTGTAGTGGTGATGTTTGTTCACAAGTTGTCAATGTCCCATGGGCTACATCAGTGGGCCCGGGAATTGTTGAAGTCGACCTTGAGTTGCCATTAGAAAACTCAGGAGCTGTGGATTTCCGTTTTGAATGGGGCAGCAGTCAATTGAACTTAGAGGGTGAAGTGCCGATAGATTCAGACATTCAAGTTCGTCAAGAAACAGGTCCTTTACAGACTATTATCCTTGTTTTCGTAGTTATCGCAGGTCTATCTTGGCTGGCTCATAGATTATGGGGAACTGAGAAAATCGAATACTGATTGTAATGGTTATCTCGAAACTCAGAGAACCGCTCGACTCTTGACCTAATGACCTCGGGAGGAGTTCATGGTGCTGCCTCCGGACCACGCCGACCGAGTCATCGCTAAGCAGCGAGCACGAGTCGAAAAGGTGGCAATGTTAGGGACTCTAGTTCTCATCGCATCTGCTGGTTGGTGGCTGAGTCTTAGTTTGGATGGAAGTGTCCAGATGTTACCGAGAATGGGTCCTGTAATTGCAATATTTGCTTCTGCACTACTACTTATGGATCTCATTGACTATGGCCCTGTGGAACGTTCACGGATAGCAGTAGGAGCCTGTATCATGTGGCCCCTTGCACTTGCTCTTGCAGTAAATTCCATTGGACCAAAGGATGCGATAATTGCTACCTCTCTACTAGTAATTGTAGCCGCATTCCTACTATTTTATTCTCGTGCATCTCTCTCAAATACGCTTTCCGCTCGTCGTTTACGTGGATTCTCAGGACTTGCAGGGTCTGCAATTTCTATTGCGGTCTTGGTTTCACTAGAAATTGAATTATATCTGACTGCTTTAGTTGGAATTGTTTCATTAATTCCCGTAATTCCTGATTTAACTTCAAAAGATGATGAGTATGAAGCCCGTCAGAAATTTGCTGTCCAATTAGAGGATGCTGAGAAAAGAATGCTTAATTTGCGTTCAAGCAATTCTGGATTGGAACAAGCAGCATCACTGATTCAGCAGGCACGGGAGCAGGGTTGGAAAGACCCTGCACGTGGCATGATTCTGATACAAGAGGCTGAGCGCGAGGCTGAAATAATCATGGCCATGAGTCTAGATATAGATGCCATACGTTCCGACTCATTGATGGCAGTAGAACGCGCAGAAGCAATTGCTCCTGTTGTTGAAGGACCACGTCGTTCCTTCAAAATGGGTGATCGCGAGGCAGGATTGGGGGCACTTCGTGAAGCAGAGACACTCTATCGTCTCGCGAAATCTAAGGCTGCAACAATCGAAGAACATTGGGGAGCTGCAGTTGAGGCTATTTCTTTCGCAGAAGAACAAATTAAGGATAAATCTGGTTCTAGTTCGGATTCGGTTATGGGAATTCTTCAAGCGGCAAGAGAGGCTCTTGATGCTGAGGAACCAAAAGAAGCAATTCACATTGCAACCGCTATCCCTGCTCATTTGGAAAGCCTAGTTTCTACTACTGCTGATGCGAAAGCGAGAATTGAAGAAGCCGAAATCGCACTTGCTTCGGCAGAAGGTGAGCTGGCACTTCGTAATGCAGATAGATTAGCCGAGGCAAAAGAGGCACTGGCCAAAGGAGATGCACCTCTTGCCAAAGGTTTGGCGGATAGTTTGGTGCGAGAGGCAAGAGAGACAATGGATGCAATGCAAGAAGTACAACGTGCTCTTAGACAGAAGAAACAGATTTCAGCAGGATTTCCTTCAGGAGAGGCCGGTTCAGTATGGCAGCAAAGACTTGCAGATATTGAGATTTCAGTTGAAAATGGGGAATGGAAACAGGCCTCTGAATCACTTTCCACCCTAACAGTAGACCTGCAAGGATACCATTCAGAATACGAAGAGGCTGAAGAATTACTCAACTTCGTGCAAGATGAGTGGACTACTCTACGACGCAGACTAAATTCAACTTCAATCGGTCCAGACGATGAAAACCGTCGTGCGACAGAACAAGCGGTTGAGGCTGCTAAGACAACTCTTGAAGCAGGAGATATCCAAGCCTGCTTAACCGCATTAGGTAAGGCCGATGAATTACTTGAAAATTTACGCAGAAGGGTTTGAGTTTCTGTGATGGCGGCAATAACTGCAAATACACCGCCTCTCATCTGTGGGTGAAATTATGTCCGACTTCGGCAACATCGGCTTTTCGGGAAAGTTGCGTCCCTCACAGGTTGCATCCTCTTCAATTATACACAAGCAACTGGAAAGTGGAGAAAAAGAACTCCTCATCGTTGCACCTCCTGGTTCTGGAAAAACCGTTCTCGGACTATATGTGTGGTCTGATCTAGTTCGCCTTCCTACACTCGTATTGA
>DUIL01000190.1:706-4711 GCA_013330385.1 Candidatus Thalassarchaeaceae archaeon | reverse complement strand
CAATCAATTAGTTCGAGATCTATTGGTCTGCTTAGAAGAGTTGGGATCAATGACAAAGTCACATTCACAGGAGGCGTGGCTAAGAATCTAGGAATGATACATGTTCTCAATGAAAATCTTGGTCTTGAGATTAATGTCAGTGAGGACTCACATTACATGGGAGCCTTAGGTGCTGCATTATTCGCCATGGACAGAGCCCTCTCTCCCCCCGAGGTGGTCGCTTGAGTCTAGTTGCAGGTATTGATGTAGGTTCAACCTACACAAAAGCAGTTCTACTTGACGAAGAAGATAACATAGCGAGCAGAGCAATGAAATCGACTGGATTCAAGTTGGGGCAGACTGCCCAATCAACCTTTGAAGAGTCTTTGAAGAAAATTGGAACAAGTGAATCGGATGTTGATTATGTGATTTCTACAGGTTATGGCCGTCATCAAGTGGAATTTCGCGATGTTACAGTCACTGCCCTGACATCCGCTGTTCGAGGTGCAAACTGGCTTTTCCCAGAAACACGAACCGTTCTCGATATCGGAGGCCAAACGATGAAAGCAAGCAAACTCGATGAGCGTATCAAGGTAAAATCATTCAGACTTAATGACAAATGTGCTGCAGGAACTGGTGCCTTTCTAGAAAAAACGGCGCGTTACATGAATTTCAGCACGGAAGAAATTGGACCTCTTGCAGCCACTTCTACAGTACCTGTTGAGATTTCAGGAGTTTGTGCAGTTTTCGCTGAATCAGAAGTTATCAATCAACTTTCGATAGGTTCAGCTCCATCTGATATCATGAATGGTGCCATGCACTCTCTTGTAGGCCGATCTCTTCAATTAATGAGAAGGGTGAAGATGGAACCAGATTATACATTGATTGGAGGGATTATGAGATTCCCAACAATGGTTGAAGCACTAACTGAAGGTCTAGGAGATGGGGTGAACGTTCCTGAAGGAGACTTGGTCCAGTATACTGGAGCTCTAGGTGCAGCAACATTAGCCCGACAAAGATTGGAAAAAAGAGGAGGCTGACAATGAGGCTACCTCTCTCTACGGGGTTAGATGAAGAGGAGATTTCCTTAGATGGTTGGGTGAAGCAATTTACTGCTTCAGAACCACGACTTTCTGAAATGTGTCTGCTATTCGAATCATTAGGCAAAGAAGTGCGACTTGAACAAGAAGAAAATATCACTCAAGAAGAGGTATGTGAAGCTTGTATAGGTGCCCGTTCCGATGTAGTTTGGACTATATGGACAAGAGAGGAAATTGAATCAGAATTAGATGAGGAATCCGAATATGTTCGGACATCAGATAGAGAGCCCATAGGGCTCACACAAGACGAGGGGGTTAGTTTGAACCGTACAATTGCTTCACATAAATTAGACTCAATTCTTGTAATTGAAATCAATAACCCACCTGTTAATATTGTAGATTCTAAGGTTATCGAAGCATTACTGTTGGCCTTTGAACAGGCTGAGGCGGATTTAGATTGCCGAGCCGTAATAATCACTGGAGCAGGAAATAAGGGATTCAGTGCAGGAGCCTCGATAGAAGAGCATCTACCGGATATGGCACCCGCCATGATTGAAGGGATGACAGCGTTATTGGAATGTCTAGAGGGGACTCCTCTACTTACTCTGGCGGCTATTCATGGCATTTGTCTTGGAGGCGGAGCTGAGGTTGCTCTAGCCTGTGATTTGATTATTGCAACCGATGATTGCAAAATCGGTATTCCTGAAATTACAGTAGGTTGTTATCCTCCTTTCGCCATGTTGCAACTACCATCTATGGTTGGTATGCGTAGAGCCAAACAGATGATTCTTTCAGGCACCCCTATCTCTGGTTCACAGGCAGAGAAAATTGGACTTGTGAATAGTTGTACAACATATGATTCATTGATGGATGAATCTTTAGAAATGCTAGCCTCAATACTATTCAATCCTCCACAAATAGTTGAGGTTGCATTAAGAAAACTTAGATCTTTGGATATCCAATCTGATAGAACCACCCATCGAATCATGGGAGAAGGATTTCTTGAAGAATTGGCAAAACACCCCGATTATATTGAGGGATTAACTGCTTTCCTAGAGAAGCGTAACCCGGAGTGGCAACCAGTACGGGCACTCTACAAAGAGAGGGGTGATTGATTGCAAAAGTTACAGAATCAATTCCAGATTACTGGCTGGGAACTAGTTGAGATTGGTGCTCCACCTAGGATGAGGGAATGGACTCTAGATGCTTCGGAATTATTGCCAGATGAAGCACTCGTCGAAGTAGCAGGTTGCGGTGTCTGTCACACAGATTTAGGTTTCCATTATGATGGAGTGCGCACGAAACATCCTCTTCCTCTAATTCTTGGACACGAAATTTCGGGTAAAGTGGTAGCAACTGGGATTTCCTCAATAAATTGGTCGCATAAGGATGTCGTTATTCCCGCTGTACTTCCATGTGGAACATGTGACGATTGCAATAATGGTAGGAGTAATGTTTGCCGTAGCCAGGTAATGCCTGGAAATGACATAGATGGTGGATTCGCGACTCATATCCGAGTACCATCTCGATGGTTGGTCCCCGTTCCAAATACCTACAACGGGGACTTGTCTTTACTCTCTGTAGTAGCCGACGCTGTGAGTACACCTTGGCAAGCTATTCTCAGAGCTGAGGTCAAGGAAGGGGATGTTTCAATTATTGTTGGATGTGGTGGTGTTGGTGGTTACTGCGCTCAACTAGCTCGCTCAAAGGGATCTCATGTAATTTGTTTCGATGTAGATTCCGAGAGATTAGACTCAATGGGAAAACTTGGATTCAATCATCTCAGAAATATCAAAGGAGAATCAAACAGGGATATTCGACAATGGCTGCGTGAAACTATTTCTTTGGAGAATTTGAGTCCAAGCGGATGGAAGATTTTCGAATGTAGTGGAAATCCATTGGGACAGACTCTCGCCTTCGAATTGATTGGGCCTAGTGGGACTCTTGCAGTAGTCGGTTTCACCATGGATAAAGTGAATGTCCGACTTTCAAATCTAATGGTTCATGATGCGAAGGCTTTCGGGAATTGGGGTTGTCAGCCAGAACTCTACCCGGACTTACTTGAGAATGTACTGGATGGGGCTGTAGATTTAAGCGCCACAACAGAACTTAGGAAATTATCTGATATCGGGGAGATTTTCGAATCTATCCATCATGGTTCAGGTGGAGAAAGAGTAATTTTGATTCCAGATGGAAAATGGAGAGGTAAGTGAGATGAAACGAAGTACAAGAAGACTGATTGATGAACATGATTTGATTCTCAGGGTGATTGAAGCAATAAGTGTTGAAGCGAAAAATACGATTGTTTCAGGAAATTTCAATGAATCATTCTGGGCCGATTCAATTGATTTTATCAAAATTTTTGCTGATGGAATTCACCATAATAAGGAAGAGAAACACCTCTTTGAAATGTATTCACAAAGAGGTATCGGAAAGGAGTTCGGCCCAGTTGCTGTGATGCTCAATGAGCACATAGTCGGTCGAGTGTGTGTCAATAATATGGAGTCTGCACTTCAAAATGGAAAAACAGATGTGCAGAAATTAGTTTCTTCAGCTCGAGAATATTGTGAATTACTAACCCAGCATATCGCCAAAGAAAACCAGATATTATTCCCACTTGGAGAGACTGTAATCTCAGATTCTGATGAAATATTACTCAACACGCTGTTCGACGATGCCGAACTTGAACTCGGGGGTAATCAAACTATATTGCATTATCAAAATCTAGTCATTTCTTTAGAAGAGCGAGCAGGAATCGTGGAGGTAGTAAAATGAGCGGCATATCCTATGAAAGCAATCGGCATGCATTTTCTCTCAATTCAAATTTTGAACATCTAAAGGTCGAGTTGCGTCCGCTTGAAGGACCTAATGGAAGGGTAATTGAAGATTTGTTTGATGCCTGGATATGGTTGGATAACCCCTCTCAATACAACTCCTATACCACTGCTAGTTTGAGAGAATTATGTCTCGCTCTTGATTGGGCTTC
>DUIL01000190.1:0-393 GCA_013330385.1 Candidatus Thalassarchaeaceae archaeon | reverse complement strand
GCTCTTGATTGGGCTTCAACTAGAATTGATGTCAATTGTGTGATTCTAACTGCCGTAGGTGAACGCGCTTTCTGTACAGGAGGAAATACAGTTGAGTACGAGAATGGCTACTCATGGCGGCCACAAGAATACCGTACTTACATGGGTGTGTTCAATCGCATGGTCTCTCTAATTCTAGAAAACGAAAAGCCCGTTGTCAATCGAGTGAATGGGATGCGTATTGCCGGCGGTCAAGAAATGGGTCTTGCCTGTGATTTCACAATCTCTAGCGACCTTGCTCGATTCGGTCAGGCCGGACCAAAACATGGTTCGGCTCCTGATGGGGGTTCAACAGATTTCCTCGATCTGTACGTCGGCTTCTCTCGTGCTATGGAATCTTGTGTCCTTTGTGAA
>DUIL01000194.1 GCA_013330385.1 Candidatus Thalassarchaeaceae archaeon | reverse complement strand
GATTATCACTGAGTCAGGGACTAGCAATCCTGCATCCATGTAGACCTTCGCCTCAGCCCCCATCTTCGTTCCGGCCTTGACAGCAGTACGAAGCATGTCACCAGTAGAAACCTGAGGTTTACCAGTTAGATCGACTATCCTTCCAGCCTGTGTACCCTTTCCAGCACCAGGTGGGCCGAACAGTACAATTGAGCCACTCATACCCACTCCCAATCGAAGTCTTGTCTTAAGTCAGACTATGGAGTAAATCACTTATTTTGCTCATACCATAGATGACCATAGGCCACCCACTGTTCCATCGTCCACCCATCTGGAAGACCGCTTGGAGGTAATGGCATAGCACCAGGGGGAACGGGAGGTAAGGAAAGAGATGGAAGGCTCGATTCCCTTACTGAAGATGCCTCTTCTTCTGAAATTGCTGAGCTCAAAACCTCTCCAGCAGAGCCTGTTTCAAGAGCCACCTCTCTCCTCTCGATTTGCGTACCTGAGTGAAGTGCAGAACCCGCAGGAATCAATTCTTCCTCCGGACTAAGTAAGGAAATTGAATCACTACGCATGCGTACTAAAACAACACCTAGTGCTGCAAGCAAGAAGATGAAAATTACTGCAATAGCCCAACTAGGTAATCCGATGGCTACGAGTATGCAACTTATTCCGCTGCAAGTGTCGTCTCTAGCACGAGATACTTCTAACTCTAGTACACCATTAGTCAATGAATCAGTACTGTCATCCCCGGTAGAATTCGCAAACAGGGTGAATGACATCAAACCAGGGCTGGAACTTGAAGATGGTTTTGCTGACAAGGTGAATTCAACCGACTCACCTGCAGGGATTTGTTCTATACTCATTTGTTCAATATTTAACGACCAACCCTCTAATTCACTAACCTCAAAATAAATTCCAGAAGGTGAATTTCCAAGATTTGTCACAGTGATTAAGAAATCGGATTCTGAGCCAGTCGGAACATCATTGAGATAAATTGGGTTTGAAGATAGGCCGACCCACACAGAAGGAAGAACTTCTATGTCAAGAGTGAAAGTATGAACTACTAATTCAGAACCAGGAGTTGTAGCTTCAACAATTATTGACAACTCCTCATCCATTATTCCAATTGGAAGATTACCAGGAAGTTCCAACCCTACAGTAACTAAGGCTTCACGATTCATATCTAGTTCAGAAGGTATTAGAGATTGAAAACCTCCAATCCACCCCTCTGGTAAACTACCAATAGTCCACTCAAGATACAGAGGTACGTTTCCTGTGTTTTTAATGCTGACATCGAAGGTTCCAGTCTGACCAAGGTATACTTGAATCACACCACCTTCGGAGGCCTCAAGAGCGGCCAATTCCTGAACTATGAAACGGGTTCCATTAGTGACCATTTCTTCACCAGAAAGCGTGGTTCGAATTGTCAGAGTATTCATTGTTCCCATCTCAGCATTCATTGGAACCATCATTTGAGCAGTAATCACTTTACTGTCTCCGGGAACGACTGAAAAAGTGATAGATTCACCTTGCTCAATGCCATTGGTAAGTTGAGCAACCCAAGTATTGAGAGAAGTACTTATGCTCATCTCAAAATCCATTGGAATGTTTCCGTCATTTGTGACTAATAATTGTGTTTCAATCAAATCTCCGTTGAGGACTGCCCTATTTTCAGCAGTAGCTAAAGCACCTAGAATCTCACCGTCAATATCAAACAAATCGATGGAGAAATCTTTACTTTCGAAAACATTCACAACTGCAGATTCAGTCGTTGTGATACTGGAGTCTTCAACTGATTTAGTTATACAAGTAATAGTTTCAGAAGTTCCAGCGGCAGGTTGACCACCATTCATAGATGGAATCCGAACGTTAATTGATAGAGGTACGAATTGTAATCGACTTATTGGATCAAGAATGACTGAATTAGAGTCATAATTACCAATGTTAACAATCCAGCCAGAGGGATTATCACAGATTATCGAATACTGAGTTGGCCCATTTCCAGTATTTCTTACCGATAGAGTAAATGAAGCAATTTCACCTGGTTTTGCACCGAGATCTTCACCAGTTCCTGCTAGAATTGTGTATATCCCCTCAACCCTCTCAACAACAGTTGAAATTTGAATGCTATGAGATATAGTTGGTTCATTCTTGTCATATAGATTGAGATTATTCACAAAAGTTCCAGGTAAAGCATAACGTGCACCACTTGGATTAGACAAATCAGCATCTACATCCTCTAAGGTTAGAGTTACTGTAACTGAATCTCCTGAGTCACCTGTTGCCGCCAAATCCCAAGGACCCGTTTCATTAAGCAACTTCCACCATTCATCCAATGGTGCTTGAAGTATACCTTGGTCATCAATTATCTGAACTGGAGTTACAGAAAGACCAACTTGAATTGCCTCTGTACCTTCATTTTGCAAAACAAATTGGTAGGTCGCCAGACTTCCTAAACGAGGGTCAAGGGTCTGAGTCAAGGCTTGTTCAAGTTGAACAGGAGTTCCGGGGAATGAGCCATCATCCATTAGAGGAGTGATACGAACTCCAATCTGCCCTACTTCGACTGAAATTTGAAGGATGTTGTTGTTAAGACCGGAATTCTCGTCATTCAATTCAACAACTGAATCGGATGAATCTAGTCTGATTTCAAGTATATGATCTCCAGTATTTTCAAAGAAATGAGGGAAGGAAATTGACGTCAGTGCCCCGCCGGCAAGATTGCCGAAACTTTGAGTATAAATCTGAGAGTTTTCAGTAATATCCC
>DUIL01000175.1 GCA_013330385.1 Candidatus Thalassarchaeaceae archaeon | reverse complement strand
AGCGTGTAATCCAATAATTGCGCCTTCAGGATGTACTGCCGAACGAGCAGAATCATTAGAATAGGAACTGGTATGAATTCAAATCTTGGCGATTACTTTCAATTCAACAGCAATAGGGGTAGGAAGAGCACGAACGGCCACTGTTGTGCGCGAGCAGAGAATTTCTCCGAAATACTCCTTGTAGACTTCATTGTATCCTGCAAAATCACGATCCATGTCAATTAGGAATGAATGACAATCCACGACCTTGTCGAGAGAGGTTCCTATGTCCTCTAAAATTGCCTTGATATTCTCAATCACCGCTCTTGTTTGAGCTCTAATGTCGTAGTCAAGTGAATTCCCATCCTCATCCCTAATTGGGCCGCCTGGAATTTCATCGGTTCCCGCTTGCCGAGGTCCTATTCCACTTACGAAAATAAGATTGCCAACACGGTAAGCATGAGGATAGGCACCAACTGCTGAAGGTGCTCTCTCTGAATACAAGGGTCCATCGTTATTGGTGAACTTGCCTGCAGTCTTTTTTCCCACAACACCACCGACGACTCCTCCTACTGGACCACCGACTGCAATCCCTGCAGCAGCGCCTAGAGCACCTCCAGCAGAATATACCATCGATTTACCATAATTATCGTAAATTTTGTCAATAAACTCGTCAGGAGCATCAATGAGATTTTGAATCATTTCAAGTCGATGACGGAGGGAAGTCTGCTCTTCAGTCTCGTCTTCCTCGCTCATTCGAGCATCCCCTTGTCCAGTACATTTCGATCGCCGCGGTAATGCTCGACGTCGTCCTCATCAAATTCCTTGTCTCCGACAGAACCACTAGATGGAGTCAAAGTGATGACCGCTCCTCCACTACCATGCAGTGCCTCGTAAGCTAGAACTTCGCCATCGTAATTATTGTGCTGACCCATGGTTGCTGCCATGAACCAAGCCGGCTTGTAGGCAACCACTTTTTGGACTCGAATCTGGCCATGAATATCACGACTTAATTGACTCAAATCCTCTAGTCGGCCGTCTGCGAAGAACTCGAGAATCTTATGATTCCAGTCGTCGTCCTTCTGTGAATGAATACGATCTTCTGCCGGGTCGATGTGCTCTGTGAACATTCGGTTGGATAGGCTAGAAACTACCACAACTACGGCTTTCTTTCCTTGTGATGCTAGGGTGTCACGAGCTGCTTTTCCGAGAACGATTGTCTCAGAGCGGTTTGAATACATATTACTGGAAAGTATCACGGCAGGTATCCTATTGTCTGGATTAAGTAACTGTAAAGCCACTACTGAGCCGGTGTCGATTGGAAATCCATCATAAGACACAGTTCTTGCATGTAGTCCACGAGATTCGGCTGCATCTTTCATTCCATTGGCAAAATCAACATCGATTTTAAATTCGTATGGCATACTACCAAGGTAGTGAAAATCATCATCAACATGAGTCCAGATTGGTTTCTCCAAGGCTTGAATCTGATGACCTACAATGCTTGGCCATGTTGTAGAATATACTAGAATAATATCTGCTCCGCTCTCCTCAATGCGTCTAGCACATTCCTCAAATGCAGACCTTAGATTCCCATATCCTTCGTTAGCATCAGGACATAGCAGAGGATGAGGATGTGGTGGGCAGTAAATGCCGAAGATTATCTCAGGTTCATCGCTCATAATATCACCTAGAGTACTAACTCTCTGGATGCTTCACTTGGATCCCATGAAGCAACTAGATTACCAGTACCAATAACTGATTGATAACCATAAATTTCAGCAGGATAATCAGGATATTCCATTGCAGACATCATCCAAGTGAATGCGCCTGCATCCGTCTCTGCTATGGTCTGCTCAGTGAACTCTGGTAATATGTCGATTACTTCCTTCATCTTACCATCACGCATCATCTGAATGAGTTTCATGTCCCAAACATAGTTGCTATGATTGTAGATGTGCTCACGGCTCATGTCCTCTGGAAGAGGGGCTTCTGTAGTGAAATGACGATGCGAAAGACTGTGGCTGCTAACTAGAACTACTTTCTTTCCACTCTCTTCTATTGCTTTTCGACAAGCATGACCTAAGGCTGCTGCTTGTTCATTCATCACCTCAGCGGAATAATAGTGAGCATTACGATTGCTCGAAATTGTCACAATTGGTTTATCCCATTCCGGGTTCAGTAAGTGACAACTGACTATTGTCCCATAGTCTACTCTGAAATCTGGATTTCGCATCATCTTGGTGATAATTCCAGAAGCTGCTGCCTCGTTATGCATTGCTTCAGATAGTTCAACATCTACTGTAAGATCGTAATTGAATCGGAATAGGTTTGGAAAAATAGGGTCTACCGATTTTGATTTGAAATTTGGAAGTCCTAGGAAATGTGTACCTATGTAAGTCTGCCAATGTGGAGTGAAAACTACCATGACATCATAATCGATATTCTTCAACTTTCGAGCAAGACGCTGATACCCCCAACGAAGGGTTTCCCAGCCCCCCTCTGAATATGCTTCATTCTGGTCTGGATTATCCGCATATACAAGATGGGGCGGGTGTGGAGCAAGACATCCAGCAACGATTTCACCCTTCGCCATGAATGGCCGACTCATTTCCACCTCTTGAAAGAGTCGCTTCGGACAATTCAGCACCTTGATGGGGGGCCAGCGCTCGCCGAGAACTATGAATTGGGGTGGCAGACTTCCAATGAGTCTAGCCTTAGGGCCATTCTTACTAGGATTTGTCACAAGTATTCTACCCTACATGATAGAGCACCCATTCTTTGTCAAAGGATCATTGATAGGGCCCGTTACAATTTCTGCAATATTAGCAATCCAATTTGCATTCTATCCCGAAGCTGACACAGACAGAAAAGGAGACCTGATAGGAGGAATTTATGTTGGGATGTTAGTCGCTTTCGCTCCTCAAATAATCTTCTTTGTCTGGTTCATACCTGTATTCCTTTTCTGGCTCGCACGAACGAGTGCAATGGCTAAATCTAACTTCCCGCCTTTCCGCGTAGGTCTATGGCTAGGAAATGGAATTCTATCTGGAGTCTATTTCGGTAGTTTCCTTTCACATTTCATTTTTTGAGCGGTAGAGGAGTCCCTCTACGGCGATTCCAAAAATTATGAAGGCGGGCCAACTTGCTGCTAGGCCGCTCCAAATTAATTCATCATCAACATAATGAGGAGTTATACGGATTTCACCCAAAGCATCACTAGACGAATCTGTCGGAGAAAGACGCATCAGAATTACAGACACATCTGTCAAACTTTTTGTAGAGACTTCGAAATTGACCATATCGCCTGAATTCAAAGTC
>DUIL01000145.1 GCA_013330385.1 Candidatus Thalassarchaeaceae archaeon | reverse complement strand
GATACTCGAAAGAATCGTGCCACAAAGTCAAATGAGCGTAGAGATGTTTGGTTCGAGAATGGAGAAGAAGTTGAGCATGGGCTCAAAATCCGGACTGTGATGAGAGCAAAATATCAACGCGGTCGGCAATCTGTTCACCAATATCTACGAATGACGAGTATAGTAAATCCTCATGCCTCAATCAAATTAATTGTCAAAGATAAGGAAGGAGAAATTATTGAACAAGGGCACTGGATTCGGACAACTGATCGCTTACCTAGAGTTGTTGAAGAGATTAAACCACATCCTCACGGAATACAACTCGGTCAATTACAACGTATGCTCAAAGAGGCGGACGAACGAAAACTGACTTCGTTCCTTAGACATAATTTTTCGGGAGTAAGTGTGCGAGCGGCCAAAGAAATTCTTCAGGCGGCGGGGCTTGAAGAAGGACGGACTCCTGTTCGAGTAAAGGCCGACGAAGCGCAAGCAATGGTTGAGGCTTTTCAAGGTGTCAAACTACTAGCCCCTCCTACTGATTGCTTGTCACCAATTGAAGAGATGCTAATCAAGAAGGGGCTTTCTAAAGCAATTGATTCAAGATTCGCCTCAACTGTAACTCGAAAGCCGGCTGTGTCTCTAGGAAATCCATTCCAAATTGAAGTGGGCCTTGTTTTCGGAGGCGATTTACAGGCGGATGGGCCCATTGAAGTGTTGCGCTTTGCCAATCGTGTTCCTCTAATGTATCAGCAAGGTGGCTGCCTATTGACGAAAGGTTTGGAATCTGTTGATTGGAAGAGATATGGATTAGATCATCCCGGTGGAAGGGGCTTGCCAAAGGGGCCTGCAGCTGTTCTAATTCATCTTGCATCAACTAATGTTCAATTCACTAGTGAAGCAAAGGAAGCTGTAGCAGACAATGAGGAAGTTTTCGAAGAAATCAGAAAGGCTATGTTAGAAGTTGGAAGAGGATTAAGGAATCATCTGAAGAAGAGCTCTCAGCGAAAAAAGGCTCAGGAAAAATTCGATTTAATCAATATCATTCTACCTGAAATATCAAAGAAGACTTCTGAACTTCTAGAGCGAGAAGAACCTGATCTCGCCCCTGTGATTACGAAAATAATGAATGCAGTATTCCTTGAAGATGAAATTATTTGGGATAAGGAAACTAAGAAAACCATTTGCTCAATTACAATTTACAACTACACCGCTAGGGCTCGGGCCTACACAATATTGGCAAAATGGCCGGAAGCGGATGGAGTATGTATTGTTGATAATCCAAGAGGAGGGAGAAAAGAAACAACAGGTCTTTGGAACTGGAGATTGGATACTTTAGACCCCGGACAATCGGCTGAGATACGCTTTGCAGTTTCTGGACTATCAAAGGGAGATTGGAATGAATCTGATATTTTCTTTAGAGGTAATGGAGAAATTATTGGCGCTACGAGGATTGATGAGAAACTTCTCGATGAGATGCGGAAAATGGACGCCTTGGCTGCAGCAGAGGCAGAGCGCGCTGCCCCTAGAACTGAATCCATCGAACATTTGGTCGAAAGAACCCCTACTAAAGAAATTGAGAGTGCCGAGGGAAATTTGACCGAAGAAGTTGTGGATGTTGGAGGAAACAGTGAAACTGATGCAATGGGCCTTTGGGCTTACGAGGAGGGGAATGAATGAGTGCAAATGGATTCACTAAGGAAGAAGTAATTGATGCGTTGCATGGCATCGCTGCTGAAATGCACGATAAAATGTTGAAAGGAGACCCTCCTAGAATGACGCTTCCAGTCAGAACTAAACAAAATATCGCTTTCGACAAAAAACTCGGTGTTTACAAATATGGGAAAAAGAAATCTACACGTGATGCAACATCTCTAGGCTCGGCTAGGCAATTACTTCGGGCTTTACATGTTAGTGAATTTATTGAAGAAATGATTGAGGCTGGAAAATCATCAACACTCAGAGAAATGTACTACATTTCCGAAGGTTGGGGTCATGGTAAATTTGGTTCGCAGAATGAAAGTAATAATCTTGCAGAAGATCTTGAAATTGTGACCAAATGTATGCGAGAAGATTTCAAACTTAGACCTGAAGAAGATGGAGCTCGGATTATTGGCAATATCACCTTCGAAGAACGAAACCGAAAGGGTGAATGGATGCGAATCAACTGCAGGGATGATGTAGGAGATTCTGGATACGGAGTTCCATATAATGTAGAATCTGAAAAACTCAAACTTGTAGACCACGATGTAGATTTCATAATGGCAATCGAGACCGGTGGAATGTTTGACCGATTGGTAGAGAATGGGTTTGATGATGATTCTAGGTGTGCACTAATTCATCTGAAGGGGCAGCCCGCTCGTTCGACTCGAAGAATAATCAAGAGAATGAATGAGGAATGGAATCTTCCTGTTTTAGTATTCCTTGACGGTGATCCTTGGTCTTACAGAATCTATGCTTCAATTGCTTATGGGGCAATAAAGACCGCGCACATTTCAGAATATCTTGCAACTCCAACTGCAATATATCTTGGAATAAGGGCATCCGACATTATGTCGTATGACCTCCCTGCTGATGACCTGTCCAGTAAGGATATTCAAGCCTTGAAAGCGGAACTAAGTGACCCTCGATTTGCCGATGCAGAATGGCAAAATGAAATCAACCTAATGCTGGAACTTGGCAAGAAGGCTGAACAGCAGTCACTAGCCAAGTATGGTCTTGATTTCGTCACAGACACATACCTTCCAGAGAAATTAGCCGAAATTATGGGACGATGAGGTTCGGCCAAGCATCAAATGTAACGACGGCTTGAGTTGGCCGTGGCTGTGGACTTCAGGCGTTGGGCGAAGTGGGGTGCTGCCACTTCGTTCGTGTTACTATTAGTGGCCCTTGTTTCAACTGTTAATGCAATGGATGAAATGATTCCATTACTAGACCCCGAGCAAGAAAATGTTGCTAGATTAGAACCAGGGGAATCTATTGTTGTTGAACTTGACAAAAACCGGTATTATGTGGCTCTCAGGACTCTAGAGGATGGAAAGGAACCTGGGTATGAAGCTAGATTGATTGATCCTAACGGGGAAGAAATTGAAGGAAAGGCCCCAACATCACTACATGTCGATAGAGTGTTAGAGGAAGATGGCCCGAAATATAGACCCGTTTGGACTTATTATCTCGATGATTCGGCGAACTATACTCTCCACAATGATGGTAATGGTGCTCTCTGGTTAGTTGATGATGCTGCTGCTGAAAAAGAAATATTCACTAATCCGATTGTATTACTTATGTTTTCTACCTGCTGCTTTGGCTTAATTATTGGATTATTGGCAATAATTTTCGCAATTATTTCTACTCGGCAAAACCCTCGTAAAGAAGAGAAGGTTGTTAGTGGCCTAGTTATTGATGGAAGAGTAATGACAACAGATGAACTTTACAGGATGCAAAAAGATGGAAGTTTGGATAATCCTCCTTCTTCACAAGAAAGTGTTGCAGATCCCTTCGTTTCAGAAAAGTCAAAAATAGAGCCTGAAATAACCATTCACCAAGATCCGAAATCAAACATCGTGGAATCAGAATGGAAAGAATGGGATGAAGGTTGAGATATTACAATAGAAATCTAATGATTTTTCTATCACTTGGGTTTTTATCCCCCCCTCAACTACCCAACCTCGGGTTGGTTAGTGGTGGTCGGCTTTGACGAAGCTTTGAAAATCCTTGAAAACAAGGCTCGCCGAGATATTTTGAAGCAATTGACAAAAGAGCCGCATTACCCATTACAACTCTCAGAAATATTGGATATTAGTCAACAAGCAGTGGTCAAGCACCTTCGAGTATTGGAGAATGTTGGATTTGTCGATTCAGAGAAATTTCCCTCACAAAAAGGTGGACCACCAAAAAAAATGTATACTGTAAATCAGTCTTTTTCACTCAGACTTGATTTGGGTCCAAACTTGTTTCGAGCTGAACATCGCAATATGCCAGCAGGGGGGGCAATTCGTCTTTCGTCGCGCCTGCCGGGCGTTCTCGACAGCGTCGTAGAACGAATAGGAACTAGGCGACGGTTGCCTATGGTCGAAGCAATGGATATGCTTTCTGAAATGGATCGGGCACTCGAAAATATTGATGAACAGCGCGATGCAATCATTGCTTTGCATCAGCAAGTCATGCAAAAAGTCGCACCATCAATTGATGACTCATCTCAATCATACGAAGAGCGCCAACTTGCTCACGCTATGCTAAATCAACCAAGAAGGCCGCTTGATTTAGACATCTTTTCTCAAGGTCTACGAATACAATCTATGGATGCTGAAGAGATGATGGCAGGGCTTCGTGAGCGCCTCCTTAGAGACTTCGCCGCCAATAGTGGTAGCCTCATAGCGGCTAGAGAGGGGACTCCTCTCCCTTGGTGGTTAGCCCGCTAATCAGAATACTTGATT
>DUIL01000056.1 GCA_013330385.1 Candidatus Thalassarchaeaceae archaeon | reverse complement strand
AAATCTCCATCGATTGGAGAATCACTCAACCATCAGTCGCAACTGGTCTCTTTTGTAGGCCCAATCAGATTCGATTCGACCAGTGCCTCTGTAATATCTGGCAAGTCTACGAATCTTAGATTCAGTAAGTTCGAGTTGGCGACGATTGTGTAAGTCCTTACGGTTGGTACCTAAATGATCAATCATTCTCAAAGCCTGACGCATCATATTCATCATATCTTCTGGGAATTTACCACCAATATTGTTACGAGATAAAGTCTGAGCAATTCGCTCACCAGTTACTAGACGCACATCTGGCACGGCATATTGGTCTCGCAAGATTGTACCAATCATTGCAGTTGAATTGCCCTCGCCTGAAAGCTTCAGAATAAGTTCTTCAACTTCCTTTTTGTCAGACATTGACCACTCAGGAGCATTACTCGCATTAGGCTTGTATGAGCCACTCTTCCCCTTTCCTTTACTATGCATGCGAGCCATTTTGGTCACCTCAGGCGGCTCGCCGACCTACTGCCCCTCTTTAATCGCTGCGCCTAGCATCCGAAGGATGAGGGCTCACAATCTGTGTTGTGCCTTCGCCAGACGTCCTGGCCCATCGGGCCACTCCCAACCGGCCGCAGTTGCCCTTGCGCTACCTATGAGATTGTTATTCTGATAGACCAAAATCTCGTCACCAATGCAAATATCGCCCTCTACTTGAGATAAATTGGTAGAAAATACGTCTCCGCGCCAGTTGGTTTCAGGAGTTAGATGCGCTCTTGATAGGGCATTGCACACGTCGAGGGACGCAAGACTCGCTTTTGAAAATGAGAAACGACCATGATGGGGATTCCACATAGCAATTTGAGTACCGTCCCTACCAATACGGAAGATTGGTGGACGACCACTAACCTTTGCTCCGTCCAACCATAAATCAGTTCCATGCTTGAACCGAGAGAGGGCTTTGAGTTTAGAAAGCCGATGTACACTCTCTTTGGGGTTAGATAATTTGAAATCTAAAGATGCTTTGTTAATCTCGGATTCAAGTCTTGAAAGAGCCTCTGATGAACCAGCTGAGGCACCCATTCTAGTATCGACAATATCTATTCCAGTCACTTCTAACTGAATTCCTGAATGATTGATTATTCGCTGATATCCATTACGTGTTGAGTATGTTGAAACCATATCTTTGATGGTTTTGAGTTCATCCAAGTCCCAATCTCCCGTCACGGGAATATCATAGTGCGCAGCAGGCCAGATATCTTCCAATTCTCTAGGTACCAAACCCAAAGGCGCGGTCACCATCACCTCATGTACTCCGCGAGTGCTAATTACTCGCTGAAATCTCCTATGCGATTGAGATAATCGGTATGGTTTTTGGGCGGAGCAAGGCAACAAAACAAGTACCTCAGATTGGTGGGAGGGGGGAGTATGTTCGTGTGTCACTCTTCGCTTCCACTCACTGATTAACGGATCATTACGGCTTGTATGAGAATGGCACCTCAATCTACGACCCAACTCTACATTACTAGCCAAACCTGCTAAACCAGGATTTTCACTGGCTCGCTCACTCATCATTGAATCATAACGTCGCAAACGCTCAACTGAACGAGGACTGGATAGGGCTTGACGTTCTACTAACTCACGCAATGTCCCATCTCTTATTGCAGATCGAGTGGCAGATAATGCCCTAGTCCATGCATCAATCTGAGTCTGTAAATTGGCGGATTCACCAGTAGTTTTCTCTACCTCGCGTGGGCCGTCTTCAGTTAGCAGTACGTTTCTTGTTACCGCCTCCTGAGACCTAGATAAATCAAACAAATCAATTCCCATCCAAGACAATAAAGCACAATTGTCTGGTCCTGAAATTCCCGGCGCCCAAATAAGTGATGTTGGAAATCGGGTACGTATTGCATCTACAGCCTCTATTAATTTCCCTGGACGTTCAGCCAGTTGGGGTGCATCAATTAATACAACAACAGAGGGTTCAATTTCAGAGTTTAGTAAAGATGAATCATGATGTAGAGACTGCCATGACACGGGTAACATCTGATTTCCCACTGGGCTTATTCCACTATCCGAATCAACAAGACTAGCAGGTAGAATTAGCCCCTCTTCTCCAGACCAAGTCTCAGGCCCATTGAATGGAATACAAATATCTCCACGGGTTGTCATTGATATCTTGGCAGGGAATTCTGAATAATCCCTAGATGAAATGAAAGGGGCTAATTCAAGGGGTAAATCAGGGTCATTCTTAGTGAGAACTAGAGCAGGGGCCCATGAAGATGGGTTTCTACGATCTCCTAATTCAAATAAACGCGCAAAACGCTGCCTTGCGACAACTCCGCGGGCTAGAGGTCGCTCACTCATAGGGCCCCCAGCGATGCGAACCGCTTGAAGCATTCTAAGGTAGAAGCGAATCCGCAGACTCGTGCAACGTACCCTCGCAGGACTTCTTGCCCTGCTGATTCTCACAACTTCAGCATTCATTACAACGGCTCAAGAAGATGATGAAAAGGTAGCACTACTCGATTCTAGCATCCATTTTGAGGAACCCATTCCTATATTCTTCCAAGTGACATGTATGAAAACCGCATGCCCGGGACTGGCACTAGAAATTGTAGTTGAGGGAGAAACTCACAATTCTGATGACCCTCATGTTGTGAGTCTCTCATTTCTTGCTAATGGAAATGTGACTTACCTTCTGACAGTCAATCAAGGCACTGATGAAACAGACCTATCATTCGAATCAACAGTTTTCGGCGATTCTGAATGGAGCATAGTTGAAGATGGGGATGCCCTTGATAATATTCCATCACCCGGTATTTCTGTTGAACAAGCACCATTAGATGCAACTTGGCCTTGTAGTGTCAGTGAATGCGAATCAAATGCTTTGCCACTATCTGCGAATGGTTTCAACTTCATTGGAAGTTTAGATAATAGTTCTGATAAAGATTCAATAGAACTAACTGGGCAATCAGGAGATGTTATCGTACTGAATCACATACTACTCCCAAGTGAATTAGAAATAGAATTCTGGTTACGCACAGATGACCAATTATCATTGATGAATAATGTCAATCCGGATTCGCTTGGTAGATTTTACATTGAGTATCCAGAGAGTGGAGAATTGTGGTTGAGACTGAAGCAAGATTCCAGTTCAGGATTTGCTGCCTACCAAATTCACTTGATTCGCTATGCATCAATGTCTGAAACGCCAACCTCATTGAATGAGAAATGCCATGGTGAACTACCTAATCCTTGGGCTTGGGAATATACTTTCGATAACGATGCCGATGCATGGTCGTGTAATCCCCTAAATTTCCCAGAATCAGAATCGGAGATTTTCACAGGATGGATTACAGAAGGAGACTCTGAAGGTGATGCGTTGAGATTCGATGCAGCACCAAGAATGAGCATTGAAATCAATTGCACTAGTGAATTTAATACTGTGGAATTCAATGTTTTCATATTTCAAACAGATAATACGCCTCTGAATGTAGGTAATTCAACAATAGAAAATTCGGGATGCCCGGAATCTATCCTAACGCCAGAAGGGACAACATCAATTGAAATTAGAATGATGACAGAACATCTTGACAAATGGTCAATTCAAATGCATGAATGGCCTTTGGGAGATGCAGGAGGTATTGGAGATGCTCCTGATTCCATGTGGGAATGGGGAGGTGAAGTAAGTCGAGTAATTATGTTTGATGAAACGATATATGCCAGTATGGTATCGGGTGATTTTGTTGATGTATTTTCATTCGAAGTATTGGAAGAGAATGGATCGCGATTACACTTAGAGGGAGATTCTTCAGAACCAGTACACTATCAAATTCTAGTATTAGATCAAATCACTGGAATGATAGTAAACACATCTGAAGGGATGCAAATAGATGCTCCATTTGGAACACACGCCCTAAGGGTTGAAAGAATTGGAAACCAAGGGGAAATCCCATACAGCTTCACGTTAGTGAACGATGGTGAATCATCATCACCTGTACAGCCTGTATTTATTGATCAATCTAGTCTTTTCAAAAATTACTATATTTTCGTGGGAGTTTTTCTCTTATCCCCTATAGCGATCGTAATCTTTTGGAATCGAAGAAATTTGATGGGTGGTGCTAGTGACATCCAATTTGAACAGCATGAACGGAGAAGATTGAGTCGCCTACGCGAGAGAATCACAGAGATGTTAGAGCCAAAAACTGCAGATAAGGGAGTGATTGAATCGGCTCTTCATCAATTAGGCGATAGTCCCTGGACTGCTGTGATAGAAGATTGGGGAGAGCCAATAATCAGGCATAATACAGTACAAGTAGAGATTTGTGTTTGGAAGGTTAAACAGGATGCTGCGACAATGTTGATCGGAGTAAAGGTAGCTAATTCGGCATGGGATATGGCGGCCATGAGAGTTCATGCACCGGAAGGCGCACGAGTTTCAATTTCAGATGTATCACCGAAACATATGTTCCACGATGAGGAAGTATTCCTAGATTCATTGAAGGCTGGAAGCAGAACGTTCCTTCTACTAACTCTTGAAGGAAATCCAACAAGTATTGGATTCCAACTATCTGGATTGGTAGATGGCGAGCCATTGGCCGCAGTTCCTAATCGGGCAATTAATTGGTCATAATCAAGAACGACGGCGATCTCTGGCTTCATCGATAATATCTTGTGTGATATCTGAATGACCACTGCCTAGTATCTCACGCATTTCATCTAATTGCTTCTTTGTGGACCGAGAAACTTTCCCTGGCATCACCAATTTCAATAGAACCATGACTGAACCGCGTCCACTTCGGCTTCTCACACCGGGCATACCACGGCTAGGAATTGTAATCGTCTCACCAGGCCTAGAGCCTACTGGAATTTTCACATTAAGTGGTGAACCATCAATATGTGGGATTTCGATTGTTGCTCCCAATAACAAATCGACATAACTGATTGGTAAGGCCATCAAGAGGTCGGCACCATCTCTTTCAAACCATTCATGTAGTTCTACATCAATTTCAATATACAAATTTCCAGGTTTTCCATTCTGTGATTTCGGCACTTCACCATGACCAGTCATGCGAAGCCGTGTTCCTGAATTAATCCCAGGAGGAATTGAAAACTTGACCTTCTTTGATTGCTCAGCACGACCTTCGCCTCTACAACTTTTACAGGGATTTTGAATTAATCTGCCTTCGCCATTACAAGGACGACAATCTTGTGTGACTTGTTGTTGAAATGGCCCAATGCGCTCGATTCTTGTTAATCGGCCATGTCCATCACAAGTAGGGCACGTGCGGATGCCATCAGGAGTAGAAGATCCACTTCCTGAACAACTATCACATCGATTCAAAACATCGATTGTAATCTCATCCTCTGCTCCATTAAACGCTTGTTCAAAGGTAATTGTATGAGATACAAGAAGGTCGGCGCCACGAGTACTTCTTGAACGCCTCCCACCCCCAAAAAGAGAAGAGAAAATGCTGTCGAAACCCCCTCCAAATAAATCTTCAATACTGATGTTAACTCCTTGGAAACCACTAGAGCCGAATGGGGAACCACCGGGTCTATTATGGCCAAACATGTCGTATTTACGACGTTCTTCGGGATTGGAAAGAATAGCATAGGCTTCTTGGACTTCTTTGAAATTTTTCTCGGCCTCGGGGTCATCTGGATTCTTATCAGGATGGAATTTTCTGGCCATTGAACGAAAGGACTTCTTTATTTCATCATCAGTAGCCTTACGGTCAAGTCCAAGGACTTCATAATAATCTCTCTTGCCACTCACAAGACCACCTACTAGTCATGGCTCCGATGCGCCCGTTTTGAACCCCTCGTAGGTCATAGGAAGGTTCCGCAACTAGTGCAGTACGAGGTTCCAGCATTATTTACCGCGCCACAATCTTTGCAGGAAACAACACTCTTGGATAGGGAGGAAGGTATTGGGGTATTGGCCCAGAGGTTCTCTTCCTTAGCATCCCATGCTGCAGGAATTCCTTTTTTGGGCTTCGTTTTGGTCTTAGCTGCTACTTTTTCTAATTTCAAAGCGGCCTTTTCGGCCTTGCGCGCTGCCTTCGCTTCTTTCTTAGCCTGTTTAGCAGCAACACGCTCTCTCTTTGCCAGTTCCTTGGAAAGACGTTTTTGAGCGCTAGCTTCAGCACGTGCGCTGATTTTACCGCTGAGATTAGCAGATTCGGATTCTTCCATTGCCTCAGAATCTACTATTGTAGCCATTCCTTCAATATCAACATCAATTGACATTCTTTCATCATCTTCATCTAATTCCAATTCATCATTTTCCTTATTGATATCAGAAATCCGGCCGGCCATTCTTTTTTGACGTTTTAGAGCGGCTTTGCCTTTGGGACTCTCACGCGCCTGAGATTCTAAGCGCTCAAGTGCTGAATCACCCTTTTCCCACAAACCTTTGTCTTCCATTTTGTACATTTTTTGAAGACCTTTAATTGCACTAGATCGATGATACTCATGATCTTCTACAACTCGATAGCGGAAATACATGATAATACCAATAAGTAGAGCCGTTACATGGATAACCGCTTGGGCCATCATATCTTCTTTGAGCACATCCTCCAAGGCAGGAATACCCATTCTAATGGCAATTACCCCTACAGTTGGGGCCGCCAAGAGGGCCACGCCCATGAATGGAGAACGCTCAGTCATACCTTGTCCTCCGACCAAAACCGTTTGAATGATTCGTGAATCTGGACATTGATGATTCATTCAATTGAGCCGTCTCATCCACATAGATGATGACCTGATTGCACCTCGTGTATACTATGGAGATGTCTATCACCGTGGCTACGACAGTACTTCCACATGAAGATGCGCGAAGAGTCGTCGAGTCTGTTCAATCATTATTTCCTCAATGGATAATAGAAAATATCCCTGAACAGCACGAATACCCCTCAATGAGAAAACCAGTGAGGTTAGTGGGTGAGGCTGAATCACTAGATTTGGTTATTGAGGGAGCGGCGAAGCAACGTATTCTAGATACAGCACTTGATGCAATGACTCTAGAATTAGTGGGTGATTCAACAAGTTTCTCGCTTTCGAGACAGGCAGCATTCGCAAACAAGGTTTCTTTTGTTGTTGAGGAAAGACCAATTGGAGGTGTTATGGATGTCACACTTACCGGAACGGATCTTGAATTATGGATAGAGCAAGAAACATGGCATGATGGAAGACACTATGTTCC
>DUIL01000030.1 GCA_013330385.1 Candidatus Thalassarchaeaceae archaeon | reverse complement strand
TCATTATTGTCAGCCTCTCCATCCTCTGCATCATCTGCTCGAGAACGAACGATGTAGCCTTCTTGCACTAATCGAGTAATCTCATTTCCCATTCCGATAGGGTCAGTATCAGAATAGATTGCAGCGGTATCACTGGCTTCTTCATTCATTGTGAACATCAGTGAGCCATTTAGTCCAGGGTGTGCTTCTAGATATGCATCTCTAACATCACCATCAGAGAGTAGGATAAACATGGCTTTACCTCGTGAATCATCGAGCAGGGGCCAACCGGTGGTAGTTACTGCCTCACGCAAGGTGGCCGCATCTCCACGTACATCATCGGGTGTAATTGTCTTATCAAGCGGCCAATACGCTGCAATTTCTTCTTCAATCGCACCCAATAAATCTTGCAACTCAATCATTGCATCATTATCCGTACTAGATCGCAACCATTCCTTTGGTTCAATCCAGATGAAAAGAGGCACGTGCTGTTCATTTTCGTTTGACCAAGTCAGAAGAACACCCAAGCATTCCTCAAAGGTCGCACAAGTGCTTCGCACATCGTATTGATTGTGATAGACATACAACTGTCCACGTGGATCCCACCAAACATCGAGTTCAAATTGTCTAACTCCTTGTTGTCCCGCTTGCATTCCTAACGGCTCATGTGTGTAATCGTAGGCTCTAATTGTAGGGCCAAATGGCTTGATATGATACGAATTGTGGGTGCCTTTGACTTGGATGTGATTTATTCTCAAAGGTTCAGGTTCCTCATCTGCGCTTGCTCCGAAGATATCCATACATCCAGCAAGCGGAGCTGCAAGCATCAGGCAACAAAGAGCGAGCGCAGTGGTCCTCATACTCATATGTCGAGCAGGGCGAGGACCGAATAACGATTCGCCTCTAATCTACAATATCGTAGATTCAGTGATGATGTCCACCAGGGCCGTGGACGTGACCATGGGCCAATTCTTCTGGTGTGGCGGCACGAACTTCTACAACTTCAACGCTGAAGCGTAGAGTTTTACCTGCCATTTGGTGATTGAAATCAACGGTTACATTTTCTTCATCTACTGCAGTGATTGTTAATGGAAGAGGTCCTTCGTCAGTCTGTGCTGCCATTGTCACTCCAACTTCAAGGGGTATATCTGGTGGGAATTGACCACGAGGTACGACTTGGACTGCACTCTCATCGTGCTCTCCATAGGCGCGGTCAGGGGTCAAGGTGAATTCACGCTTCTCGCCAACTGCAGCGCCCATCATTTCTTCTTCAAATCCAGGAATCATTTGACGGTGCCCAACTAGGAAATATAGAGCATTGCGCCCTTCACTACTGTCGAAAACCTCTCCATCTGGGAATGTACCTGTGTAATGCACTCCCGCTACCATATCTTGTTCAATGACTGATGTCATGTTCAGCCCGCGTAGCGCCCCCTTTCTAACCCTGCGGGTATGCATTGGTCTGATTTAAGGCGGAAATATTCGCGGTAATGTTCAACACAGGTTGTTGTTTCGACAATAATATGGCGAACAGGAGTCCGAAGGATTTAGTGGGTATCGTTCTCCAGCCAATGGAGAAGGTTTCTGATACCTTAGAGAGGAAATTGGGACTCTTCTCAGTCGTCATAATCTCACTTTCTGCGATGATAGGTAGCGGTTTGTTTGTTCTTCCTTCTCTTGCATACGCAGAGGTAGGTGGAGGTGCTTGGCTAGCCTACGTAATCGCTGCACTAGTCGTTATTCCGGGTGCAATTAGCAAAAGTGAACTAGCCTCTGCAATGCCTACTTCAGGAGGTTCATATGTCTATATTGAAAGAGTATTCGGGCCATTATTCGGGACTATGATGGGTCTAGCCCTTTGGGCATCATTTCTTCTGAAAGCGGCCTTCGCTTTGATAGGATTCTCAGCTTACTTAATGTTCGTTCAGGCAGAATATGGAGAATATGTGACTTCACTTGAGGCTGCACTTGGTATGCTTGTCATCATCTCAATAGTGAATATCTTAGGAATCAAGCGAGTAAAAATCGTTCAAGCACCAATTGTTGCTATGGCGTTGATACTTCTGATCGGTCTAACAATTATGGCAATAATCAATGGAGACGCTGACTGGTCACGCATTGAACCAACTCTTGAGACCTCTTCTGATTGGATTGGCATGGGGGAGACCGCGGCTCTAGTTTTGGTATCTTATGCGGGCGTAACTAAAGTGGCTGCCATTGGAGGAGAAGTCAAGGATCCCGGTCGAAATTTGCCAGGCGGAATATTGGCCTCATTAGCTATTGGAGCGACTTTGTATACCATTATTGTCGCTACAATGATTGCAGTAATTCCCGATGCGAGTTTCTTTGATTCAAGCGGTCATGTGATAGAAGATCCTGTACGAGTATTTGCCTACGAAGTTGCAGGTCATGATGTTGCTATTCTTGCCGCAATAATTGCAATTTTAACAATGACATCAATGTCTCTAGCAGGGATTCTTGCCGCATCACGGTATCTATTCGCAATGTCGCGTGATGATTTGCTTCCTGAAGCATTGGAGGATGTTCATAGCAGATATGAAACGCCCCATCTGGCGATTATCTTGACTGCAATTATGATGGCTTTTGCATTGATTACTATTGATGTACATGCAGTTGCAGAATATGCTTCAGGCTTCCAGATTATGGCTTATGTTCTGATGTGTATTAGTGTTATGATAATGAGAAAAGCAACCTCTTCACACGCTTGGTATCAACCTAGTTATTCTTCACCCTTCCATCCTATTCTGCAACTTTTCGGAATTGCTTCTGGCTGTTCACTATTGTATTTCATGGGTTCAGAGGCATTTTACGGAGCTGCTACTGCTTTCATTGTTGGCGGCGTCCTGTATTTTGGATATGGCAAGAATCACATTAACCCGAAAATCACTCCTTGGGAGACTTTCAGGCTAATGTTCGTAGACCCCGATGAAGCCGAGCATCGCAGACGATTAACGGCTTTCCATGCTGCAGATACTCACGGCCAGAATCATCTAACTCTTCATGAATTCATATCAGCAATGGATGCTCTCGAATGTTGTGATGAAGGACATACTGCTCTTCGAGAATATTTCCATCATGCTGATGTCAATGGTAATGGTTACATCGATATTCATGAATTCCTAGAAACCGTTGAAAAACACGGTTCTTACGATTGAATACATCATCGGTTGTTTGAAGGCTGAAAGGTCGTTCGCCAGTTCCCAGGGGGACATCTAGTATGGCAATTGCAAGCCGCGCAAAGAAGGTAACAACTCATACCCTTCAGGAGATGAAGCAGGCAGGTGAGAAAATCACTATGCTCACTTCCTATGACTACTCATTAGC
>DUIL01000003.1 GCA_013330385.1 Candidatus Thalassarchaeaceae archaeon | reverse complement strand
CAGAGATTAGAGCCGAATACACAAAGGCTGTTGAGAACTTAGAATGAGCTTGTGATTTCATGATAGAATCAGACTGCTCTAATCTTTCCGACTGGGTCGATTCAGCTACTCAAAAAGGTGCAGTAGCCGTTCTTACTCATAAGAATGGAGATATGGATACAATTGGTTCTGCTTTGGTTATTGCCGAAGCGATTGGGCCTAAAGCCAGAGCCTGTGGTACTAATATTGGTTCTTTGGCCAAGCGAATGCTTTCTGACATGGATTATTCTTTCCACATTTTGGATCCGAATCGACCAGTTCTCCCCCGTTCTCTTGGTGGCATCATTGTTGTTGATTCTGCTTCGCCTGATCAAGTTGGTTTTGATTTACCTAATTCGGTACCTATTTGTGTAATCGACCATCATTCATCTTCCTCCGAAAATTGGTCTGAAGATACTCTTCTCATCAAAGATAATTCATCATCTACTGCTGAGATGATTTGGGAATGGATGAAGCATAGATCTTCTGAATTAAGTGATAATGCAGCAGTTTTATTGCTTGCCGCTATAATTTCTGACACCGGACGATTCAAACATGCAAGACCGGGATGTTATCGACGTGTTGAAGAGATTTCAGAGACCAGCGGGGTAGACCCTGTTGATGTAATTGAAAAGATGGAAAATGAGGGTCTGAATTATTCTCAGAGAATGGGTGTTCTCAAGGCTGTGGGTAATTCTACTTCACAAGATGTTGCTGGAGTTATTGTAGCTACCACTAAGGCAAGTACTCACGAAGGCGTTGTAGCCCATGCATTGATTGGTGCAGGAGCTCATGTAGCCTTCGTTCAAAAGAAAATACCAGAGGGTATGCGAATAACAGGAAGAGCCAGCAGAACTGCTACAAATCTTGGTGTTAATCTTGGTGTTGTTATGACTAATCTAGCAAATAAGTTAGGTGGCGAAGGAGGAGGGCATCCTGGTGCCGCAGGATGGTCCGGTAATGTTCATCCTGTTGAACTTGAATCAAGTGTGCTTGCGGCATTATCTACGGAGCTGATGAATTGACAGATATTGCAGATAAAGATCTCTTTAGTATGGCTTCAGCGATGTTAATCGATGGTGCCGAAGGGCCTGATGAGATACTAGCTCTATTATCACCACTTCAACGAGACATAATTTCGATGCAACAGTTACTTGTTGATGGGAAATTAGCAGATGCTACGACAATTTCTGAAGAACTTCTTTCTCGCTCACGTTCTAATTCAGAAAGAGATGCTGAGGCTGAAGTCCGCATCCGTATTGAAAGGGCTTTACTCGCAGTAGAAGGTAATGATAAATCGGGTATGGAACTTAGATGGTGCACTGACCGGTTAAATGCAATGATGCCTGGCTCTTCACTTCACGGAATTGCAATGCTAAATTTAGCAGCATGGCATGCCAATAACGGCGAGATCATGATGTCCTTAGCAATACATGCTGACATTAGTAAAATCAGTGGACATCCACCTGAAATAAGGGGCCTCTCTCGATTAGAAGTTGCAAGGATGCTTTCTGCTTTATCTGATTATGATCCTGCAATGCGTCATTTGTGGACAGCAAGGGCTATTTTCCTTGAGTATGAATTAACAGCTGAAGCAATAGTAGCAGGTCTTGAATGGTTAGATTTAGCACTAGAAGAAGTGGATTCTACTGCTCCTAGAATGTTAGAAAGAATTGAATCAGCAGCACCTCGTCCAGTACCGGGTAATTCATGGATCCCATCTAATCCAGAAGATGTTAGAGATGTCGTTGAATATCTTCTTCCTATTTTGACAGTTGACGTCACAGGCGCTGAAAGAAACGATCTCGGACTTATCGTTGATGCTGCTGAAGTTATTGGTGAAGGAACTTGGTTAAAGAAAATCAGTGAACATTCAGGATCAATTCAAGATACTAAACTTCTTGAGGCGCTCCAGTCATGAGTGATAATTTTTCTAATTTCTTTTTCACCCCAGTATAAGTCACCTGGTGGTTCAATGCACCAACCGACTTCCTCGATATTATTATCCTCTGATTCCCAACCATATGGCCCCGGCTCCTCACTAACTTTCACTAATACTACAGACCCCCCTTCGAATAAATCGGAATCAATTGCAATGGCAGTTCCTAGTAATCCTGTTTCTTCGTAAACCTCCCTTAGAGCAGCTATTTCATTCGATTCACCATTCTCTAACTTACCTCCAGGTAGTTCCCAACCTCTCTCAGAATGCCTCACCATCAACCAGCATGGCACTTCTATTTCTGTTTCTGGTATAACCCACGCAACTACCCATTCATTATCCTCAGTCATCACTCATTTCCTCCTTAATTTGGTTAGCCAGATCTAGGGCTTCTGAATCGCCCTCAGCAGCAAGCCTTCTTGCAATAAAGAAAGCCTCTGAACTTCTGCCCGATTGATGTAATTCTTGTGCTTGTTCTATTTCGGATATTATTTCTTTCGAATCAACTCCCTTTTCGCTTTCAGTGATAGAAGCCGGCGCGGCTAAAATCTGCATTCTTCTTAGGAACTCTACTCTGTCCTCGATGTCCGGGGCGGTCCAAGGTCTAGGTTTCTGACCGTCAATCCTTGCTGCCATTCTTTGTTTGAATTCATCACGTACTTTGACCGATGGCATATGGGTTTGGGCTTGGTCATAGCAGAACCACGCCTTATCTGATTCTTCTCGTCGTTCGTGTAGCCGCCCCATTTTTACCCAGGCTTCGTGGTTTGACGGGCGTTGGGCGAGTAATTTGGCAGTCAATTCTAGATATTCATCTTCCAATCCATTTTCAAGAAGTCTTTCCATTCTTCTTGCAAAGAGAATATTTGCTCTGGCATCAGTGAAATCTAATTCGCGTACTCGAGAAATAAAGGCTTCAATTTCCTCCTTGCTTTGAGTTGATTTCCACCATTGGTCAGGATCCAATGGATCAATTGAAAGAGCAGCCTCCATCAATTTCTTTCCTGATTTGAGTAAATCCACTTCTGCTAATTGTTGTAACAAATCAGGATCTCTTCCTAATACTAGGAATAACTCATCTAGAACTGCTCTAACGCCATCGTGGTCATTGTTTACTAGTTTTGATTCAAGAAGCATTCTCCAGTTGTCAGGGTGTGTGAAATCATGAAGAACTGCTTGTCTAGCGCTCTGTTCGGCCCATTTTAGGTTAGATGAATCTGTTTTGGAGAGAGCGAGGAACTTTTCGGCCTGACTACGGTGTCTATTCCCTAGGCTTCTGCGAGGGTGCTGTAATCTCGCACCTATGTCGGAGCCAGCCATTCTTTTACCTCACAGAACACTTTCATAGGGGGTGTGGTCAATATTAGGGGAGATTGTTGCATCTATGCCAATTTTACTCGTTAATCCATCTGAATTCCTACTTGGATCTAGACTAGAACCCTTTTGCCCAGAAAGAATTACTGTATCCTTGTCGGGTTGCCATCTCGTCATCAATGCCCATTCTACACGAACAGGGTCTGAACAGTCTATGTCATCGTCAACAACAGTTACTTGTTTCATTGACCGGTGCCCTTCCAATGCTGCATGGATTGCTTTGATTCCATCCCCTTCTTCTTGTGGTTTGATTGCAACCACAGCTGATAGCCAACCACTACCTCCATCGGTCATGTACACGTCAGTACAAGGAACTACTTCATTGACTGCGGCTTTGATTGTAGGTGCTCTTGGTAATCCCATCAAAGTTCTATGTTCAACCTGAGCGGGTATCAAAGCATGAAAGATAGGATTGTTTCGGTGATGGACTGCATCATATTCAATCACTGATTCTTGACGCACATCGTCTACAGTCCCTGTAATATCAACATAAGGCCCTTCATCATCACAATCCAAAGTAATACGGGCCTCCATAGCATATTCTGCATCAGCTGGAACTTGTATTCCATTTGACAGTTCAACCAATTCTAGTGGTTTACCATATAGGCGTTCGTGCAAAGCGGCTGCTACAGTTAATTCATCGAGATTATGCTCGAATGACATTGCGGCAGCAAGAAGAACAAGGGCATCAGGGCCATTTACAACAGCGATATTGACATCATCTCCATTTTCCTGTGCCTGGTCAGTCATTGTACGAAGGTGACGGGGTACGAATCTTGAGACACAATGGTTAGCATCTCGAAGGAATTGACGATGGAATGACATATTTCGAATACCGTTATATTGAGCAATTATGACGGATGCAGATTGGTATCTACCCCTATCTTCTCTATAGTGCCAGGGAATAGGGAGTTTTGTCAAATCAACATTTTCTTGTGTATTTTCAAGCACAGCAGCCTTGCTTTGTTCAATCAGAACTGGTTGAATTGGGTTTTCCATAGCCCATGCGAGAATGTCAATTAATTCACCAGGTGTCAAATCGTACAACTCACATAAACGATCTCTTGCAAGCACATTCATCACTGCGGAGTGACCCGGCGCTTCATTGACACAAGTAAACATCAGAGGGGTATTGCCTGATGAAATCGAGTGGTCGCACATATCGTGGTTTACACTAACTTCCTTGTCAATGATATCTACGCCAGAGAGTAAGTCCCTGAATGCCATTGTAATGACCTCGTGATGTCTTCTGCTTCAATGTTAGTGAGAGAGGAGCAGTACAGCCCTCCACCTATGGTTAGTCCGTCACGCTCTTATATGGAAGGTAGGTCGGCGGGGCGTTCATTCGAGGTGCTGTGCTTGGGTCGTGGATTATTCTCTGGACC
>DUIL01000113.1 GCA_013330385.1 Candidatus Thalassarchaeaceae archaeon | reverse complement strand
CGAATGGTGTGTTGAACGTATCGCCACCTTCAAAATTCCCAGATATTGGGAATTTGTAGAATCTTTTCCTCGAACAATCACAAAACATGAAATCTCACATCACGATTTGCGGAGATTGGGCATAGGAAGGAGTTGGGATAGGGTGAAAAGAAGTTGAATTGGATTGTGGCATAGAGTGGGTTGATCGTTCGAGAGTTCAGTTCATTCTGAAACACCCAGCCGGAAGGATAATTGTTCCATGACTGACGTGTTTCATTTCGAGTGACTAGATCGTGCAAGTGGGTGTGCGACCTGGTGACGATTTCCCTGTGATCTCAGTGGTCGGGATTTCATCGAGGAGGGGACGGGCGGCAGGTCGTAAGGCTTCCTTAGATCGGACGGTGTTGACAGGGAAGGCACAAGATGCTATCTACTTACGCGTAAGTCAGTCGATCGATAACCTGATCTAGCAAGGAACTGGTGGTGAAATGCGCAGCGGGGTGGTGATTCGTGAAGTCGGGCCTCGGGATGGCTTCCAGAATGAAGATCGGTTCATCCCTACCGACATGAAGGTAGAGATCATCGAGGAGCTCGCTCTGGCTGGGCTCCCTTGGATTGAAGTTACATCGTTTGTTAACCCTGAGCGTGTACCACAGTTGGCTGATGCCGCCGAGGTACTGAGTGCGCTGAACAAACGGAACTTAGGGAAGGTAGAGGTAGTGGCCTTTGTTCCGAATCTGCGTGGTCTAGAACGGGCTAATGCATGTGGCGTTAGGAACGCTACAACTGCGCTGACTGTTAGTGACGAATTGAATCTTAGTAATTTCAATAAAACGACAGACGCGATGCTAGATGTGCTCCCTGAGTTACTGCAAAGGGCAAGAACCCTTGAAATTGATTTAGAAGTAACTGTGGGAACCGCATTTGGTGATATTCAAGGACGAGAGCTTGGCATAGAACGAGTTGTGGAAATTATTCAAACTGTAGTTTCGATGGGCGTGAGGAAAGTCTGCTTAGGTGACACCGTTGGAGTTGGAAATCCACGACGTGTTGGTGACACCTTTTGTAGAATTATAGAAAACCATCCTGATGTACAATTTGCTGCACATTTTCATGATACGCGAGGGCTGGCGGCGGCCAATGTCTTTGCAGCGTGGCGGGAAGGGGTCACCGTCTTTGATGCATCATACGGTGGTCTTGGTGGTTGTCCATTTGCGCCAGGTTCATCAGGAAATGTAGCAACAGAAATATTAATATATATGTTTGAAGAAATGGGAGTTAAAACTGGAATTAACAAAGATCGTGTTTGTTCCGTTTCTGGAATGACCAAAACATATTTAGATCGACCAAATAATGAGGAAACTGAGAATGTCTAAATCCCGAAGAGACGGAGGAAAGGCCAAAAGGGATTTGATATGAGGCAGTGGGTATCCGCGGAGGAAGCAATAGGAACGATAAACCCAGACGATCACGTAGTCTTACCACCGGGATGTAGTGAAGTATTGACGTTGGAACGTGAGATTGAACGTCAAAGTGAACGACTGATAGGTCTGAATGTATTCAGTGGCCTTCTCCTCGGAGATTATCCATTTATTTCAAAGAACTGTCAAATTGCTTATAGCACTTATCATATTATGGGTCCGATTAGAGAATTGGTAGAGAACGGAAAAGCTCACTTTTTACCGATATCAGGATCACGAGTACCAGAATTGTTCAAGGGCGGACAATTGAGGGCAGACGTTGCGTTGATCCATGTTAGTCCGCCGAATGGAGAAGGATTCTGCAGCTTTGGGGTGTCGGTGAGTTATCCCTATAGCGTCGCTCGAATTGCTGAACGGGTGATTGCCCAAGTGAACCCCCGTATGCCTCGCACACAAGGTCGATGCACAATTCACATTTCGGAAATTGATCTGATGGTCGAAGTAGATGACCCACTAGTTGAATATGGTCCACCGTCTGTTGACGAAGTCTCCCGTGTTATTGGTGAGTCCGTTTTGGAACGGATCCCAAATGGAGCTGTTTTGCAAATTGGTTTGGGATCAATTCCTGAAGCTGTTCTTTCATCGATTCCGGGGACTAACATCAATAATCTGACTTTTTTTGGTATGGGTACGGATGGAATGGTGGAATTGATAGAAAGTGGTCACATTCACAATCGAAACGCGAAGACGCCCATAATAGTGGCCACTGAATTGATGGGATCAAAAAAGTTATTTGATTATGCTCATGAAAATTCGATGGTGGAAATGCGACCTTCTGAATATGTTCTAAATTCAACAGTGGCTTCTGAATATGATCATTTTATTTCGGTGAATTCTGCACTTCAGATTGACCTATACGGTCAAGTAAATTCTGAATATATCGCGGGTAAGCATATGGGAGGAATTGGCGGAAGTATGGATTTCATTCAAGCTGCCAGGATGTCAAATGGTGGTGAAACGATTATTGCATTCCCCGCGGCAGATTCAAAGAAAAGGCACTCACGAATTGTATCAGATTTTTCTCCTGGAACACCAATTAACGTGCCCCGACATATGGTGGAAACTGTTGTCACCGAATTTGGAATGGTGCACCTAAAAGGGTTGAATTTGGTAGAACGAGCGAAAGCACTAATATCTATCGCTGATCCGTTGTTTCGACCAGG
>DUIL01000012.1 GCA_013330385.1 Candidatus Thalassarchaeaceae archaeon | reverse complement strand
GTGTGGTCCTCTAATGGAGGAGAGAATGGAACCGGTGTATCTAGTGCCCCAATGACAACCGGAGTTGCTTCAAGATTCCAAAAAGCTTCTTCCAAAATTCGACTGTTGATGGTGTGACCAAATCCTCCTGAGTATTGTGCTTCTTGCAGAACTACTAGGCGCCCAGTTCTTCGTACAGAGTCAATACAGGTTTGTGCATCGAATGGCATAATTGTGCGTAGATCAATGATTTCGGCCTCTATCCCCTTCTTTGAGGCCTCTTTTGCAGCCTCTAACGCGACGTGGACCATGGCACCCCAGGTGACTATAGTTGCATCATTACCGCCTCTTACAACTCGGGCTTTGCCAATACTATTCTCACCCCTTGCGAGTCGCCCATGAACTGCCTTTGTATCTACTACTTGATTGATTGATTGCCCCCATCCAGTCAAACCTCCTCTAAGGCCGTATAGGCCAATGTGCTCTAAGAAAACAACAGGGTCTTCCAATGCATGAGACTCAACCAGTAGGTCATAAGCATCTTGAGGTGTACTTGGGAATACAATGACTAAACCGGGGTCATTAGTAAACCACGATTCTATCATGTTCGCATGGAATGGACCACTTCTTGTTTTTGCACCCAAAGGAATTCTAACCGTTAGTGGTACATCAGCCCCCCATCGCCATCTCAATTGAGCCGCATTATTGATTAGAGGATTCATTGCTAGTGCAGCGAATCCTCCGAATTGAATCTCTGCAACCGGCCGCATTCCTCCAAGAGCAGCACCTGTGGCTGAGTGGATGATTGCTGCTTCTGAAAGTGGCATATCTAGCAGTCGATTTGAGTGACCCCTAGCCTTCAGTGGGAGATTCATACCAAAGGCTCCAGCAACTTCCATGTCTTCTCCCATGAAGACAATTCTATCTCCATATTTTTCTGCTAGTGATACCATGCCGTTCTGAATCGCTTTGCTAAAAGTCCATGCATTAGGTACATCTGAGAATTCGATTGAAATTTCTCCAATTTCGAGAGGAGAATTTCCACCCTCATTACTATTCTCAAAGCGTTCGAACTGTTCCGAGTGAGTGCTTGCATCGTGTAGTGAAGTAATCCCAAGTGTGACAGAATTTCCCTCAGGCCAGGGTGTTTCTTCCATTTCTTTTCGCGCAGCATCAACAAGGGATTGTTCCTCGTTTTCCATTTTTGCAATTCTTGATTTACTAACTCCTAAACGAATTAGTAAATCGCGGTGATTTGGAATGGGATCTTTCTCAGCCCAATATGCAAGCAATTCTCGGTCGACATAACCTGGAGGATTCCCACTAGCAGCTCCAAGATACAGGTCATCATGGTGGTGTGCGTGTCCACAACCTCGCATGGTTTCAACATGAATCAAAGTGGCCCCGCCTCCATCTAAGGCAAATTCCCGGGCAACGCAAGTAGATGCGTAGAATTCAGTAGGGTCAGAACCATCGATAGTCCAAGATGGAATTCCCATTGCATAACCCTTGTCTCCAAAGGTTTCTGCTCCTGATTGTCCAACAGTAAATGTGTCAAGTGCAATTTGATTATTTTGAATCATGAATGCAATGGGTAAACCGCGGGCACCAGCAAGATTCATCGCTTCCCAAAATTCCCCACTACTACTGCATCCTTCTCCAACGGGTGCTAGGTGAAAACGAGGCACTGAGAGCCTTTGTGCAGCAAGTGCAATACCCGTTGCCGTAGCACTAGCAATGGGTAAAGGGGCCGTAGGGGGTAATACTCTCTTGCCCCAGTTTCCTACGTGTAAATCGCGACCTCCTGCTCCATTTATTCCACCATTCATATTTGATGTTGATTTTCCCACTTGTGCGTTGAAAATTTCGAGAGGAGTTTGCCCCATAGACAATGCAAGACCAACATCTCTAATCATAGGCGCAACGACATCTGCACCTTCAATTCCCTCGCTATCAAGGTCAATGGCTCTCGTCAACCCTGTTGCACAAGCGACAATGCCTTCTTGCCATGTTGAACGGAACCCCTTGCCTCCAAAACGCCCTCCATCAGGTGTTGGGGTGCCATTGACGAATAGATCCTTTAGGTGCTCATCTAGAGCTCGAGTCCTCGTCATCCATCTCTGCCATTCAAATCGCTGCTCAACAGTAACAGATGCCTTGTATGAGATTCTTCTCAAACAGAGCCTAATGTCGCGCAGAAGTCTAGTATTTCGCCTATTTAGGTAAAAAGAACCACTGCGCCGAGGTATGATTTCTTCATCTGCTAAATTAGAAAATTCTGGTTCGAATATTCGCTCATGCAACCTCTTAATGAGTTCTTTACCGTAATCACTACAGAATTTGTAATATTCTTCACCAGTAAACAAGTTTGGAGGATTCATGGCTCCCCAGCATTCTGCTGCCAATTCGACATACCCGTCGTGCCTTTCGATTACGAATCGACTCAATTCATCAAGCACATCTTTTGAGTTTATTTTGTAAGTGAATGTAAGTGGTAGAGGAGGCTCCCAATCACCACCCCATATTGCAGGTAAGTCTTGTTGAGATGCGATTTCCGCCGATTCATGTTTCCTTCCTTCTATATTCACACCCTTGTTTCTAAAGAAGGCCTCCTGCTCTAATTCATCCAAAGGGGTGCTGTTTCCTCTTTCCCAAACACGCGCTTGTTGGATTCGCCCTCGCCCAGTATTGGATCTATCTAATGTAACTCTAATTCGTTGATTACACGATTTACATTTACGATCCAACCGCGAAGTACCCGAACCTCTTGATTTCCAAGTTTGGTGCTCGTTACAATTGGGGCAAAGCCACAGCCCGCGCCGTCCCGTCATGTACTTCGCTGATACACCTAGTACAACAAATAATCGCTTCATTAATTAGTATTCCACCACATTTAATGCTGAAATATGTCCTTTTGAGTAAATATAGTGTCATCATTTGTCCATTATACCTCAATTAAAAGCATCACTGAGTGTATATTAACCACATATCAATAACGCTTTCAGTATTTGGGAACTGATGAATCGATTTGATCAGCCCACAAATGGACTCCACCTGCAAGGTTCCAAACTCTAGAATGGTCCCAACCAGACTGAATTAGCCAATTTCTAACAACTTCTGATCGACCCCCTACTCTGCAATAAACAACGATATCTCGATTATTGGGGATTTCAGAACTTCGCTTTGGTACAGAGGTGTGCTCTATTCTCAGATTTGTGTTTGGCAGAGAAACGATTGATTCTTCATTCTGTCTGCGTACGTCAAGTAAGAAAGGCTCCCAACCATTTGTTTTCTTGTTAACAAACTCATTAGGAGTAATTTGCATTGAATCATTCGGAGTTACAACTTTCGGTATTTGTGATTTACAGACAGCTTCGATGCTTTCCTTTGACATTTTTTTGACAGGCTGCCGATTAGGATCTGCTTCGAAGGATAAAGCGCGCATGTTCATTGTAATCGCATCTAATATCATCAATTTCCCTGAAAGTGCCTCTCCAACTCCAAGAATAATTTTCAGTGCTTCTGTAGCTTGAATAGTTCCAACCATACCAGGTAGTACACCAAGGACCCCCGCTTCTGCACAATTAGGAGCCAACTCAGGAGGTGGAGCAGTAGGGAATAAATCTCGATAATTTGGCCCTCCTTGGTAATTGAAAACAGATATCTGCCCTTCAAATCGGTGTATGCTACCAAAAACCCAGGGGACATCAAGAATTTCGCAGGCATCATTGATGGTATATCTAGTGGCAAAGTTATCAGTGCCATCAACTACAACATTCCAGCCATCTATAATTTCCAAAGCATTTGAAACATCTAATCGAAGATTGTATTCCACTATTTCAACTTCGGGATTTAATTGTTTTATTCTCGCTACTGCGGACGCAACTTTTGGTTGCCCAATACTTGCAGTAGCGTGAATTACCTGCCTCTGAAGATTTGTAATGTCAACATTGTCATCATCTACAATGCCTATTCTTCCAATACCCGCAGCCGCTAGATACAGAAGAACAGGAGAACCTAAACCCCCTGCTCCTATGACAAGAATTGACCCATCTCTAAGTCGTTTCTGACCCTCTTCTCCGACCTGCGGGAGTATCAAGTGACGTGCATATCTTGCACGCTCGGCCGGACTGAGTTCCCGCGACATAACTTTTCGACTGAGTGAACCCTTCATTGTGACTTCGGTCTAGAACGTTCACTTAGAATGGAATAAATCCAGCAAGTCGCATACTTGCAATTACAAAACTCAGTCTTCCCCAAGTCCGAGTTAGGATGTATGATCTTTCGGGAGTTATGTCGATACGAAGAAACAGGTTGAACAATCTTCGAATAAAATTCTGTTCCAAAACTGAATCTGGCCGTGGGACTCCTCTGAATCGTCGTTCTAAATCAGTTAGAATGCAGAAGTCAGAACGAATTAACCAAAGAATTTCAGTACTCGCATACAAAATCACAACACCCCATAGCATCCAATCTTCAGTGCCTAACCATCCTATTGCCACCCAGATGGTAACTATCGTATGAGTGAGGTAAACCACATCTGCTAGGCGATGGCTAAGCCAACTTCTTTCTTCATGAGATTCCTTTTCAGCGAAGATCCCCGTCTCCGCCAAGACAAAACCTCAGTGTTGTTCCTCAAGCCATTTCTCAACATCAATTGCAGCTTGACATCCCATTCCTGCCGCAGTGATTGCTTGGCGATAGCGGGTATCGACAACATCACCGGCAGCAAAGACTCCGGGCACACTAGTCATTGTGTGTTCTTTGTGAATGATGTATCCTGTATCATCTGTTTCAACTTGGTTTTCTAGGAATCCAGTTATTGGCTTGTGACCTATTGCAATAAAGGCGCCAGTGCAAGAAATTTCTTCGGTTGAACCATCTCTTGGATCTTCTAACACAGCACCAGTAAGGCCATTATCATCTGAAAGCCACTTCTTTACTGAACGGAATGTCTTAATCTCAATTTTTGGATGATTAGCCGCTCTTTCATACATTACTTT
>DUIL01000160.1 GCA_013330385.1 Candidatus Thalassarchaeaceae archaeon | reverse complement strand
CGAAAGCGAAGGAATTGAAATCATTAGTTGAGACTGAAGTAGATGCGGCTAATGCACTAGCTGCAAGTCAAGGAGTTGAGGCCGTAAGAGACGCTCTAGCAGCTACCAACCCAGAAGCTTTAGAACGACAGAAACAACAGAAACGCATCGGACTCAAACCATTACCTAATGCAGTAGATGGATCTGTTGTACTACGCTTCGCACCGAATCCAAATGGCCCCCTGACTATCGGGCATGCTAGAGGGGTTTCAATAAATTCGCAATTTGCAGAAATGCATGATGGGAAAGTAGTTTTACGATTTGACGATACAGATACTAAGATTAAACCACCTCTTCCGGCTGCTTACGAATGGATTGAGGATGAATATGAATGGTTAGCAGGAAAGCCCGCTGACATCGTTATTCGTGCTAGTGATAGAATGCCGATCTACTTAGAACATGCTAAGCAAATGATTTCAGGCGGATTCGGTTATGTATGTCGTTGCTCGGCAAGTGATTTTAAGCAGTTGAGAGATTCAAAAGAAGCCTGTCCTTGTAGAGAGCGTAGTATAGAAAATAACCTGTCTGATTGGAATGCAATGATTGAAGGAGAAATATCAGAAGGTGGGGCTGTAGTTCGGGTGAAAACAGGGCTTGACCTACCAAATCCAGCACTACGTGACTGGCCAGCATTACGCATTCAGCATACACCTCATCCAATGGTGGGTCAGAAATACAAAGTTTGGCCATTACTAGATTTCCAAAGTGCAATCGAAGATCATGAACAAGGAGTGACCCATATTGTCAGAGGAAAGGACTTGATGGACTCTACACGAAAACAAACCTTGCTTTACCAGCACTTCGGTTGGAAATACCCCGAAACACTGTATTGGGGACGTGTGAAAGTGCATGAATTCGGAGGATTCTCAACCTCGGGAATGCGCAATGAAATTGAGGAAGGAATTTATTCAGATTGGGATGATGCCCGTTTGCCAACTCTGAGAGCGCTGAGAAGAAGAGGGTTTGATGCGTCAGCATTGCGGGCTTTCTGGATTGATTTAGGACTCACACAAAAGGACATTTCAATATCAATGCAAACCATAGAATCATTCAACTCTTCGGTAATTGATGAAAGATGTGAACGCAGATCTTTCGTACGTAATGCACGTACACTTCATCTCAACTGGAATAATTGCCCAGAAGGTAGAGTGGATGATGCCTCAATCGCTCGGCATCCTAGTGGAACAATATCTGGTTCCAGAGAATGGAATTTAGGTGACGGTTCGATTCTAATTGAAACTGATGATTTAGATAATAATGAGATTCGACTCAAGGATTTCGCGGATATTGAAATTGTTGAAAATGAAGCACGAGTTCAATCATTGGATAGAAGCGATAAACGAGCCATCGTCCACTGGCTCCCCACCTCTATGGCGAGACCTGCAACACTCACTCGAGCGGTCGAGTCAGACTTCATTATTGAAGAAGGGATGATTGAGAACTTTGAATTAACTGTAGGAGCAATAGTTCAACTGGAAAGGGTCGGATTCGCGAGAATTGAATCCATTCCTAAGGATGGGGCGATTGAACTTCTTTACTTACACGGGTGATATTTCCCCTTCACAGGCGCGGCGCCTACGGCGCCGGTCCTGAAAACGACATCTGAAGGAATCCTTGAAGGGTCGCATTCAAGGCCATTGAGTGAGCCAGCAGTAACATGGTTGATGGTCAGAGAACTGCGGTGTTCGTTCTTGTAAGCCTGATTATTCTGACTATCTCACCCTATAATCCAGCTCTAGCAGAAGATGAAGGGGCGTGTTGTGAGACCGAAGATTTTGATTTGTTTCTACTTGGAGATGCAGACGAAGGTAGGCTATCTCCATTTGAATCCGAATTAGATGAAGATTATGAAAAACTAGTGACGCCATCTATTCAAGGAATGGTGGAAATTGGAGCTTGGTCAACCACTTGGGGATTACTAGGTGACTATCCAGATGCCACATGGGAATTCACAATTCCATACGAAGTAGAATCCGCTGCTGGACTGCAAATAAATGCCACAGCAGGAGTCAAAATTGGTAACAGTTACTACGAGGGAGACGCGGGTGCTGGACTCTTCCTTTCTAGCGAAGGAACAGTGACTATTTCTATACCCGTCGAGGCAGGTGAAGTCAGGGATGGAGATGAGGTTGAAATTACCTTCTCGGTCCGAAGTCTCTCATTCTCAAGCCCAGGGGATGATGCTGGGATCCGGTTTATTTGGGGTTCTGATAGCAATATCGGAAAACTATCACTAAAGTTCCCCCTTGTTGAAATAGATATGAAAGATGCAAGTGTTAGTGGTCGATTAGTCTACTTCCCCGTCATACTAAAGTCCGGATTCGAATCTCATATGTGGTCCTCATCCACAGGGGGTATGAACGTCGCAAGTGCTCAGATTACTGATAGCCCTATCTCAACTCCTAACAATAATGGCGTCGAAGTCACATTTGTTTGGGAAATACCAGCAGAATCAGAGGGAGGAACTTTCAGAGTAGATTTTTTCTTAATACCTCAAACAAGCCTAAGAATTGAGGCAAATCGTACTTTTGATATTACAGCAGGTGAAGGCGGTGGAGGGACAGGAGGATGGTATCCTGCGGCTGAGCCTCTAAGAACCGGTGGAACATCGTTATCCATTGATGTAGATGCAAAATTCAAGGGTGATATCATCGAGAGAGAAGTGACGATAGAATTTGATGGAGCAATGTCTCAATGGGTTAGGTGGGGACTCGACAATATAGGTAATGATAGTCTCTCATCGAATAGTTGGTGGAGAAATTTGAAATCATATTCAGACACAATACCAAATTCTGAATTCCATAATGGCCAAGTCGATGATCTGGAAATAAGCGCATTACAGAGTCACTTAGTTGGTTCATCAAGCAACATGAAATCATTCATGGCTAATGGGTTGTTTCTGGATGCAGAATCTCTTCTTGGCGTTAATCCAGTAGATCTAGGGCCTACAGATATAACTGTAGATTTGGGGCATACGCGTGCTTTCAGTTCAGAGGGTGTAAAGATAATCATTGTCACATCCAATTCAGTTACCGTCGGAGAGCGGCAATTGTTAATCGAGACTTTTGTCAAGCCATCTCAAGACGTGTACTATGATCAAGTTGAGCTAGATGTTGAAATCCGTTCGACAGCCTTGCAAGGATTAGGAGGAGTCTCTGCGGAAGACATTGAGGTTAAGCATAGACGTTGGATAATGCTTGAACTAGTCAGCATAGATGTTGAAGAACTAGATCCTGAGAAATCATTCCGAGTGGAATTTGTTCCTAATGGTGGTGCCCTATACAGCCCTCTAGTCTCGGCTATGGTGTCTGTATTCCTGCTAGTGGTCGCCCTAGGTTTGGGCCTCTTCTTAACGAGAAAACGAAGTAAGGCTCCATCGATGCTAACAGTTGTTGTCCTAGGGGGTCTTTCCTTAGCACTCTATGTATTAGGATTAGACATGCCTTTCGTCCTCGGAGTAGTAACCTCAAGTATGCTTCTCGTATTCCCTGTTGCATTAGTATCTCCTCGGACTGAACGAGAAGAGAGGAGAGGGGAAAGCAATGGCGGATCTCATGTTAAGTGCCCCAAATGTGGAGTTTCTAATACAGTAGAGTCAGACGTCCGACCCTTGAGAATACCTTGTGAAGGCTGCGAATCAGTACTACGGCTGGAATGATACTACCTGTCCTGTGGTCAATAGCAAATCCACCATATGGTGAGCAGCCTCCGATGCAGGCATTTGTTTCCATAATCGAGTCGACTGTAATATTTGAGAAGCCAAATCAGTTTCCCAACCTATTCCAATAACACGATGCCATCCCAATTCTTCCATTCTAGATGTTGAAGGGGTACTCTGTGAAAGAACAGGGCGCATTAAATGAGAAAGAGATCTAGCACGACCTTCAATATCTAGCGAATCCCAACGAGAAGATACCGCTTCTAGTGCAATACCCTCTATCCAAGGAGTAGTGGCTATATCTGGGGCAATTACTTCGGGAAGAGGTACGACTCTAACAGAGCCTTCATCGACCATGATATCCCTTAGAGCTGTAAATACTGGGTCGTAAGTCGTATCTAAGGCGGAATGCATCCAATTCCCAGATATCAACCAAGGCCGCATCCTTCGAAGACGGGGGCTGTTTGGACATATAGCCTGAGCCAAAGCATGAGCCTGGGCTACTGTAGTTAGCGGACCCCTTCGAACATCACCCGAAGTGCCCCTTAGAGCTTCAACTATTATGACGGAAAGTGACAATTGAGGTGGCTCTGACGAGAAAGATGGGCCTTCCGTCTGACCGGGGCCTAAGATATGAATCCATGAACCTGATTCAGGTGCTTCAATTCTGAATCTACGCCTATATCTAATTCCAGCATCAAGCATTGCTGCCTCAAGAGGTGCAAGGCTCAAGGCACCAACTACAGAAGGTGCTGCAAGTAACATCACAGTGCCATCGAAAGAGCGTATTGCATTAGCCGCATCAAGAAGATTGGCGGTCACCGATGTGAATTGTTCGGCGTCAAGAAGCCTTCGCATCGGGGATGCTTGTGGACAGTGGTTCAAATCTC
>DUIL01000019.1 GCA_013330385.1 Candidatus Thalassarchaeaceae archaeon | reverse complement strand
ACACTAACTTTGTCCGGAGGAAGTACTAGGCGAAGGAGATTCAAGAATCGTCGCATTGCGGCGGTCAATCCAGTCACTCTCAGCTCCATTCCCCTTTCTGCATCTATACCGTATGGGCATTGGAGATGCAGATTCGAGACTTCTATTGCTGACTTCACAAGAGCGTGATGGCACAATAGACTTAGTAGAATGCCTTCCTTATTTTCTTCATGAACTTCTAGCACTTCAAAACTTGGTAAATCAGAGAGTTCATTCAGATCTTTTCCTTCCTTTAGTTTCACCTCTGCAAGTTGAATTATTCCATCATCCTGAAATCCTAAATGTGCTAGAATTTCTATCTTATCACAGATTTCTAGTATCTTCCCAAGTTCCTTAGCACCTTGGAGGGAGTTAATCCTCCACCTCAGCACTACCTTGCGCATTGGTTTGCTATAGTGGAACTCGTAATCAAGCCACCGGCGAAGTTGTTTGTTATGATTATTAAGAGTTCACCGAACATATTCGGCCCTCATATAATTCCTTTCTCAAGAGACATAATTTCCGCACAGACTGAGATTGCAATTTCTTCAGGGGTTTCCGCCCCTATGTCAATGCCTATTGGACAACGAACCGAATCTACAGCCTTTTCACTAACTCCTGCATCGATTGCTGCTTGTCTGAAAGCCTTCCATTTTGATCTCGAACCTATAGCTCCTATCCGGGGTCTGTCGTGTCCCCTCCTCTCTAGAAGTAATCCAATCAGCATCTCTTGATCAACAGTCCAATCATGTCCTAGGAGCAAAACATCAGAAAATCTAATTATTTTTTTAACCCGAAGAGAATCCAAAAATTCTGTTACATCACCATGATGTTTTTCGATAGCATTAGGGTATAATCCAGAATCTGCAAACTCACTTCTGATATCGAATACGCTGTGAGACCATCCTAGATTATCACAAACAGAAGCAATGGCCTGGCCGCAATGACCTCCTCCTGAGATTAGTATATGTGGCACAGGATCCAACACCTCCAATGAGACTGATACTTGTCCGCCACATAGACTGTCCAAGGCCGTCGCTTCTTTGCCCTTTGCATCTCTGTGTAAGATATAATTCTCAATTCTACTAGTTGATGAGCCATTTTCTAGCATCTTCTTGAGGTGATTTTCAACTTTCAATTCTAGCCCGGCCCCACCGACTGTTCCGTGTCTCCCACCAATATTGCTCATAGCCAATCGAGCTCCTGGTTTTCCCGGAACACTACCTTTTGCCTCAACAACAGATGCTAGAGCAACTCTCTCACCCTTTGCCAATCGCTCGAGAACCCAAGCGAGAGTGGCACTAGTCATGGAGTCCGATATGTGTTCTAGTTTTGGAATGTGGCCTCAACACATTTCAGTTTCCCATCTCACTCAAGACTGAGAGTTAGTCCAGACTAACTTTGATAGAGGCACTCAGTCGCCGAGTGTCTGTATGGATGTCGTGGGATTCTTCGAAGGCTTCGGTCCAGTGCAACAGGCACTGATTGCAGGACTCTTTACTTGGCTCATGACTGCGGCTGGCGCGGGGATTGTTTTCTTCTTTAATGAGATAAATCGAAAGGTGCTTGATGGGATGCTCGGCTTTGCTGCAGGTGTCATGATAGCTGCCAGTTGCTTCGGGCTGCTTGGCCCTGCCATAGACCAAACGGCCGGAGAGGGGCTTGAGAAAGTCCTCCCTGCAGCCTTCGGTTTCATACTAGGAGGTGTCGGGATGCGAGTCATCGATGCTTACCTTCCACACCTTCATCCAGGAGCTCCGCCCGACGAGATAGAGGGAGTTAAGACCACCTGGCACAGAAGCAAGTTACTGATTTCAGCCATTACCCTACATAATATCCCCGAGGGTTTGGCAGTTGGTGTTGCATTTGGAGCCGCAGCTTCGGGTGATGGCATAGGGGCTGCAATCGCGCTTACTATTGGAATAGGAATCCAGAATTTCCCTGAGGGCGCCGCAGTTTCCGTCCCACTCAGGCGCGAGGGATTATCCCGAAAGGAGAGTTTCTGGTGGGGCCAATTGTCTGCTCTTGTCGAGCCTATCTCGGCAGTCATTGGGGCTGCAGCTATAATCTACATGACACCGATTCTACCATACGCCCTAGCCTTCGCCGCTGGCGCAATGATTTTCGTAGTGGCAGAGGAGTTAGTTCCTGAAGCACATAGAGGGAAGAATGGAGACATTGCAACCATGGGACTTATGCTTGGATTCACCATAATGATGGTACTTGATGTAGCCCTTGGTTAACTTATTTCCATCTATTTCTATAGGTCGTCAACTACCTTGAGCAGATGTTCTACATCTTCTTCCATGTCTATGTTTAGGTGTAGATATGGATCATCAACTTCGATTCTGCTTGGAGAAATTAAACTGCGCAGGGGCTGATTAGGATTCTCATTTAGTATGTTATTTGAGTCCTCAATTGATAATGCTAGAGGATGCCCTCCTTTTCCATCTTTGACAGGGCAAGCTGTAACCTCTGAATGACATAGTTTGTGTAGGGTTTGAACAGAAAATCCAGGCCTATCTATTGGAACAATTAGTACGGGTATTTTTCCCACCGACTCTAAACCACATTGTACGCTTCCAGTGCGTCCTTTTTCTGGTTCGAGATTGACAACGACATGGTGCTCCGGCAATAATAATCTAATTCTATCAGCCAATTCCTTTCTCGTGACTATTGTGACACTTAGGCCAACTTCTTCAAGTCTCGATGCGATCATTTCGATTAATGTGATTTCACCAACTTGGATGAGTGCTTTTGGTCGACCCAGACGGCTACTCGAGCCCGCAGCCAAAATGATGGCCCTGTCAATCTCCATCATCATCATAATCGTCAGTGCCATCACTCATGATTGATTCGACTGCATCTTCCATTTCTTCATCATATTCGTCGTTATCGAAATAACCTCGTTCACGAAGTTTCCATCCCGTGACGCCCAAGGCTCCAATCAAAAGTAATACAGTTAATGCAAGAATTCCAACAACAACTCCTAGGAATGATCCTCCATCTCCTGCTTTCTCTATTTTCTCTTCTCCAATAATGTTGATTCCAACCGCTAGGTTAGTCGATGCCTTATCTTCTGAAATTGCCCTAACAAGTATTACCTGTTCACCTTCAATAGTATTGTTTGGAAGGAATTTTAGTCTGTCAACAAGAAGGCTATGAGTGACTTCAAATTGTTCATCTCCAACATTAAAATCAGCGAGGTCCATCCAATTATCTCGCATA
>DUIL01000026.1 GCA_013330385.1 Candidatus Thalassarchaeaceae archaeon | reverse complement strand
AGTTGACTGGTGAAAATCATCAGGATGTTGACTTGGTCTGTTCTCAGATTAAGTCAATTTGTGATGAAACCGGAGTCGACCTTCGCGGACCAATCCCTCTGCCAACTAAGAAATTGGTTGTACCATGCAGAAAATCTCCTGATGGAGAAGGTGCAGAGACTTGGGATCACTGGGAAATGCGTGTACACAAGCGCCTTCTTGAGCTAGTCACATCGGCAGCCAAGGATGAGAAGGCATTGCGCCGTGTTCTGCGAATAGACTACCCTGACTCGGTAACTATCGAGTTATCACTACGCCACCTAGGCTGATTGAACACTTACTTCAAGCCAAAGCTTCGTCATGTGCGAGGCTACCCATTGGGTCCCAAGCTGGAAGTACGATAGGCTCGGAATCTAGCCCTGCCTTCATTTTATCAGAAAGATAATCACTTGGACAAGCAATCTCGAACATGTACTCGTCATACCATGAGTCATTCATCGTGTAGAATCCTTTCTTGCCAGATTCTTTCTCTCCCCAAGAGTTCTCAACTCTCCATCTTCGAGGCTTACCATTCACTACATCAACTCCTGTGAACAACATAGCATGCGTCATCATTGTTTGTCCAAAACGAAGACGATTTGCTTTGTCCATACCAAATTCAGAACCATAGAGGGCTGCAAAGTCGAATAGATTTGCATCCCAAAGTCCACGTTGACGATGCATTTGCTTGCCCACGTCACACCCCATCCAAACAGGGTTACCGTCTTCGAGTAACTTCTGAGTAATTGCTTTCATTTCACTACTCGGGACATTGAGATAGATTACAGGTGGTCCACCTGCGACATTTTGTAGGAAATCTACGGTGTATCTCTGGTAGTATTTGTTGCGTGGATCGTTGACAATACATACGAAGTCTTCCCAATCCATATCGACGTACTCAGAGGCGAATTCTTGTGGGGTAATCGAACCCCTTCGGTTGAATTCTCCATCCTTATCTTCCCACTGCCAATCGAATTTTTCTGGCGGGGTTCCTAGATGAATACAGAGAACTCGCCAAACATCAGACATTCTCGAGTCCTTGTGTTCACGTGCTTGCTTCACTGTTCCACCATTATCGAGGATTTCACGAATCTCACTGGCACCACTTCTCAGCAAATCTTTGAGAATTGCGTTCATCCAACGGGTGCTAGATGATGATTTGCTCTCAGGATAGGCTACCTTAGGTACTAATCCGTGCTTACGAATCAAATTCATTGCCATATTCCATTGGCCACCGTCGCCTATGGGGTCGCCCAATAGGAATCCAATTGTTCTGTCATCTACAGGACGGTCTGCAGTATCAATGATTGCTTCATAGAAGTGGTTCGCTCTCTCGAATTTATCCCAGAAGTGAATGTGTGCTTGGCTGAACTCGAAGTTCTTCACATTGAGTTTCTTCATTGTGCCAGGGCGGAATAGATTGAGGGTAGCAAAAAGCCAGCATCGCCCACTTCGCATTTGGTTCGTTACCTTCCAATCATCTAGCTTTATGCTGAATGAAAAATCGGTATCCTGAACCATATCTCTGTCTAGTGCAACATCTAACAAGTCGTTGTTTGCTACTGCATTCTGCGCCATTTTTGCTGATGGATCGCCACTGAATGCTTTGCGATATTCTTTCAGTTGTTTTTGTGTGATTGTCTTACCCATTCCACTCACCGTAGGTGAGTGTTCGCCCCTCGGCGCCTCTAAATCATTACTCGCTCATATTGGAGCTGCTACTGCGAGTCCTGCAGCGATAAGTGTCTCAGCAATTAGGCTCGGGCAGGACTCGACATCTCCCTCAGCCAGTGTTATTTCTGAGCCATCTTCAGCGATGATTGGATCGGTTAAATCTTGCAATATTCGTATACGGATTAAGTCCCCTCCCATGGCCTCGGAAACCGTGACCTGAACTGGCGGTGCGGGTTCGGCTCCTGTCGCTCTGTCAGGGAATGCATCCATCTCTCTGATGCGATCTTCTTCATCGAAATCAGGTGTGCCCCAAGAAGTCTCTATTTCTTCAGATAGGGGAGCAGTAGCTGTTTTTTCTGGTGTAGAAGGTTCTTCCTTTTCCGGTTGTTGTGGCGTGAAGGCCGTCAAAGGTTCATGGGGGCCTGATTGTGGAGTTGTGGTATTTCCATTACCATTGCTTCCGTTGACCAATGTCTTCCATGAAACATCGTGCTTGTATTTCTCTACAAGGTGCCCGAGGCTTTGATAATACGCCCTTTCCGAAGCATCGTGCCGTTCCCAATCAATGACACTGAGTTGTTGAACAGCCGCCGCCGCATCTGCGCCGCCGCCTTTCATCAAATTAGACAGAACTGCGTGTTGAGTGAAAGCATTCAGTCGAATGCGAGTCAAATCAGTTACAATCGTTCTGACATTACCCAGTTGACGAGTAAGGAGTTGGGCCTTTGCACTCATTCCTTCATTTCGTATGGTTTCTTGGAGTTCAGCCTCTAAGTGTGCCGTTAATTGATTGACTGAGTTCCAAAAATCAGGTAATGGAAGTTCCACAGGAGCGCTCGAAGCCTTCTGCTTTCGAGCCACTTCAAAAAGGGCCTTATTGACCGTTTGAAGTTGATGTTTTCCTAGTCTCATTTCATCTGCCTCCATGCTACCGCGAGCGACTCGCCCCCCATCCTCTGCGGGCGATACATCAATGATTCCGTCCGACAGGCTGCAAAGTGAGGTTCGAGCCGCTGGAATCAAGAGGTAATCGCGGCTCGCTAGCGCCGCAGGTGTACCCGAGTGGTCAAA
>DUIL01000185.1:2409-7179 GCA_013330385.1 Candidatus Thalassarchaeaceae archaeon | reverse complement strand
GTTCTCCGAATGAATGCTGCTCAAGATGATGTGGCGCGGCAGGGGATATTTGAACTCCCGAGGTGAAACACCACTGGATTAGCAATCCAGCGCAATGGCCAGGCTATGCGACTGCCGCAGTGTTTCGGCGACCTGAGATTCCCGCTTAAGCCGAGCGGTTCACTTCACTCTTCTTCAGCCGATGGTTCAATGTCCATTTCTACAGCGTCATCATCGATTAACTCTGATGGGAGGCGAGCAACAAAGATGATTTCGTCCACATACTTTTTCTTATCTGAACCTCTTAGTTCCATTATTCGAGTTCCTTTAGTGACTTTTCCAAGTGTTTCCTTAGTCTGACTTGCAGGCATTCGAATCATCATTCCACTTTTCGCTAGCATGAATAATTGGTCCTCAAGATCTGGTATTTGTCGCACACTAACTATGCTATCATTTTCAGATAATCCCATAGTTCGTACACCCTTAGTTCCACGATTGGTTTTTCTGTATCCATCGCGTTCAATCGTTACTTCACCGCTTTCATCTAAGACTTCCGCTCCATTCTCATCAAGAGCAGGAATCATATTTCCTGAGCCTAGGCGACTGCGCTTGGCCATGCCAAACTTGGAAATTGTCAGAACACTAGTTTCGAAATCATCAGTGACAATCATTCCAATTACAGAATCCGTTTTACCTAATTTCATTCCACTAACTCCTTGACTAACACGACCTTGAACTCGTACGGTGTGAGTTGTTTGAGTTTCACCAGAATTTGGGTCGACTCGAGTTTTGACTTCCGAGGGCAGGAATCTACATGCATATCCTCCTGATGATACTAAGACCACGTGATCGGAATCAGTAGCCGGTCTTACCTGAACTAATGTATCATCATCACTAGCGAATTTTAGTGCATATTTGCCATTACGATTTATTCGGACATATTCAGAAAGATTACTTCTCTTGATTCGTCCCTGACTAGTGGCAAAGATTAGGAAATGACCTTCTGGACTATCAATTAATTCACGATCCATTGGTAGAATCGAGACAACATTTTCATCATCTCTTATTCCATTCAATAGATTTCTGATATGAGTTCCTCTGCCGTATCTGCTGGCTATTGGTGTCTCCCACGCCCGTAATCCGTAAACTCGGCCCGCATCGGTGAAGATTAGCAACCTATCCTTAGAGAAGCATGTCACTATTGCAGAAGGTGTATCTTCATCTTTGGTAGCTACACCTTTCAGACCCTTACCTCCACGGTTCTGTAGTCTGAATAATTCGACAGGCATATGTCTGATGTAGTTGTCTTCAGAAAGTGAGATTACGATGGCTTTCTCCTCGATTAAATCTTCTCTATCCATTGAAAGTGGCATCGGATCAATAACAGAACGTCGCTCATCTCCATGTTTTACTACCATTTCATCAAGTTCTTGAATCAATATGTTAAGACGCCTTCCTCTTGAAGCAATGATGTCTTGAAGATCCGCAATTTTAATTTTCAATTCATTATATTCATTATTCACCTTTTCCACATCGAGCCTACTAAGCTGGTATAATCGGCGCTCAGCGATAGCTTTAGCTTGTGGTTCAGTAAAGTCAAAAGACGCAATTCCCTTCATGTTCTCTTTACCTTGCAATACTGCTTCGAATTGCTCTCTACTAGAGCTTGCTCTACCTACTTTTATCACTTCATCAATTCGCTCTTGTGCTTTTACAAGGCCTTCAAGAATATGGGCCCTAGCCTCTGCTTTCTCAAGTTCAAAAGCGGCTCTCCTTTCAACAATAGATTCTCTATGCTCAACATATGTGTGCAAGATAACAGGCAGGGTAAGTAGTACTGGCCTACCGTCCAAAATACCCATCATATTGGCGGAATAAGATTCCTGTAATCTGCTTGATTTGAATAGTTGATTAAGAACTGCATGTGGATCTGCATTATTCTTTACCTCAATTACAACACGAATGCCTTCTTTTGAAGACTCATCACGAATATCTCTTATTCCAATAACAGAACCTTTTGAAACTAAGTCGGCAATATGTACGAGCATATCTGATTTCTTAACTTGGTACGGGATTTCATGTATGATGATTTTCTTTCCGCTGGAGTCATCATGAACATCGCATTTCGATCGAACATGAAATCTTCCTTTACCCGTGGTATACATGTCGTAAATTCCATCCACACCGTGAATAGTCGCTCCAGTAGGGAAATCAGGGCCTTTTACATGTTCCATATATTCATCTACAGGTATTTGAGGCATTTTTTCATTAGTTACTCCTTCTTCTATAATTGCACTAACGTGTAACCGAATTGCACCTGCAACTTCTGTAAGGTTGTGTGGAGGGATTCTGGTTGCCATTCCTACTGCAATACCGTCACTTCCATTCAATAGTAAATTTGGCAATCTTGCAGGTAGGACTGTTGGCTCCGATTCGGAATCATCAAAATTAGGCTGAAAATCGACAGTTTTCTTTTCAATATCCTCAAGCATATGTTTTGAGATTTTGTCTAACCTACTTTCAGTATATCGCATTGCAGCAGGAGGGTCTCCATCAATTGAACCAAAATTTCCCTGTCCGTCAACAAGAGGATATCGCAATGAAAATTCTTGGGCCATCCTAACCATGGTGTCATAGATTGATTGATCGCCATGAGGGTGATATTTTCCCATTACTTCACCAACTGAACGTGCAGATTTACTGTATTTCTTTTCAGAAGTATGTCCCCCTTCATGCATACCATACAGTACACGGCGATGAACAGGTTTTAGGCCATCTCTAACATCAGGTAAAGCCCTTCCAATAATTACGGACATTGCGTAATTAATGTATGAAGTTTTCATTTCTTTATTCAAAGTATGATTTAGTATGTTCTCATTGTTAGTGGCTAAATCTTCATTTGTATCGTCTTCAGATGTCAAGATTTGTCACCTCCTTAGCATATTTTTCGATAAATGCCCTGCGATCAGGGACATCCTCTCCCATTAATATCTCAAATAGTCTGTCAGTTTCCTCTGCATCATCGACTGTTACTTTTAGCATAGTTCTAGTCATAGGATTCATCGTAGTGTCCCATAGTTGATCGGGATTCATTTCTCCCAGACCTTTGTATCTCTGTACGCCAATTTTGGCGTTAGGATTATCTCCTTGCAATTCCAACATCACCATATCTCTTTCCTCATCTGAGAATACATACTTACTTACTCTGCCTTTGGTCAATTGATACAGAGGCGGCTGAGCGATGTATACGTGCCCATCTACTATCGCTGGCCTCATGAATCTCCAAAGGAATGTCAACATCAGTGTTCTGATATGAGCGCCATCAATATCTGCGTCGCACATGATAATTATCTTCGAATATCGTAGTTTGCTAGAATCAAATGATCCTTCTTCTTCGCTATTATTACCAACTCCTGCGCCGAGAGCACGAATCATGGTTTGAATTTCTTGATTCTGAAACACCTTCGCAGCATTGTGTTTTTGCCTTTCTACATTGAGGATTTTCCCGCGCAGAGGGAGGATTGCTTGTATACGTCGATCTCTCCCTGTCTTGGCGGATCCACCTGCAGAATCACCCTCTACAAGGTATACTTCGCATTCACTAGGGTCGCGCGATTGACAGTCGGCAAGCTTCCCTGGAAGCCCCCCTCCTTCCAAAACACCCTTTCTTCTAGTTAAGTCTCGGGCCTTTCTGGCGGCCTCTCTTGCTTTTGATGCAAGAAGTGCCTTCTCTACAATCTGCCTTGCAACAGATGGATTTTCTTCGAAAAATTCTCCTAATTTATCGTAAACAATAGTCTGAACTATCCCAGTCACTTCACTACTAACGAGTTTATCTTTAGTTTGTGAGGAGAATGAGGGATCTGGGTGCTTGACACTGACTACGGCAGCAAGCCCTTCTCGTACATCATCACCCGACAGGGCATCTCCTTTCAGTAATTTTTTCTTCTTTGCGTAAGTATTGACTGAACTGGTCAGCGCTGTGCGTAATCCGGACATGTGTGTCCCCCCATCTTTGTTTCGAATGATGTTAGTGTAACAACGGATCGACTCACTAAATGCGTCAGACCACTGCAAAGCAAGTTCAACCTCAACAGTGCCTTTCTCAATTTCTTTTTCACCACTAATATTGATGACGTCTGCATGCAAAACTTCTCTTCTTTCATTGAGTTGGCTAACATACTCTGCAAGTCCTCCTTCATACAGGTGTTCTGATTCATGAGGTTCTTCTCCCCGCTCGTCTGAAATAGTAATCTTCAATCCAGCATTAAGAAAAGCAGTTTCACTCACTCTTGTATCAACTTCTTCAAAGTCAAACTCTAAGATTTCAGTGAAGATCGTCAAATCTGGTTTGAATGCAATTTTTGTGCCTGTATCTGTGCATTTTCCAATCTCTTTTAGTGCCTCAACAGGAATTCCGGCTTCATATCTCTGGAAATACACGATTCCGTCTCTATGGATCGTCATTTCCATCCATTCCGACACAGCATTAACTGCAGAAACTCCAACTCCATGCAGTCCGCCAGAAACTTTGTATGAACTATTGTCAAATTTACCGCCGGCGTGCAATTTAGTCATGATGACTTCGGCTGCTGATATACCATATTCTTCATGGATACCAACGGGAATTCCTCGTCCATAATCTCTGACTGTAAGTGAATTATCGGAATTTAGCACGATGTCAATCGAGTCGGTATGGCCTGCTAAGTGCTCGTCTACGGAGTTATCTACAACTTCCCAAATGCAGTGATGCAAGGCCGAACCATCATGAGGGTCTCCAAGGTACATACC
>DUIL01000185.1:0-2012 GCA_013330385.1 Candidatus Thalassarchaeaceae archaeon | reverse complement strand
TCTGACATAGTTTTCATCTCAATTTCTCTGAGGGTTCCTATGGAACCCTCAGGGATGTACCCTTATTGGTGCTCATAGGGGGTTAATCAATGCTCCTGAGGGCGAGTCTGATAAATGCTGAAAATGATTGATTTAGATACAAATCACCATCCTTAAGTTGGGTTTTCCGACACAATATGATTAAACAGAATCTGATGGTCGCGCGGCTGAATGATTAGACCAACCATCTGCGTGACGCTGTCCGGTTGTTCGGTTGGGGGTATGCTTGCTGATGCGGCTCGAGCCACCGCCGTAGGTGCGGATTTATGCGAAGTTCGCTTAGATAAATTATGGGTCACTGAAAAAAAACCCGACCCTGTGGAAATTAATCCAGTTTCTACGAATGGAAGGCGTAGTAGGCCAGCATATGTCCCTCCTGAATATATTCCTAAGTCACTTGATTCAGTTGATTTAGCAGCCTCACTCGCCGCGTTCAAGGGCGGAATCGATTTGCCAGTAGTAATGACCTGCCGTCCTGTAAGACAGGGTGGTTATTTTCCAGGAACTGAGGAACAGAGGATTGCAGTACTCAGAAATGCAATTGAAAGTGAAGTTAGTTGGGTTGATTTAGAGGCTGATATTGATGCTGATGTTCGTGCTGATCTAATGTCTCTAGCAAAAGGAAAGACAAGTGTAATCTCATCTGTTCATTTTAGTGAAGAACCAGATAGTTCAGGTGAAATCATTCAAGATATAGAAGAGCTTGAAGGTACAGGTGAAATTCTCAAGGTCTGTTACGCAACTTCTGGAAGAAATTCTGCTTTGAAACTTTTTGAGGCTGCTTGGATGATGAAGGAATCAGAATCTAAAATCTCAATTATGGGTCTTGGACCATGTGGTGATTGGACTCGAATCCATGCTCCTCTTTTAGGTCAAGACATTGTATATTCGACAATGGAAACAGGATCTCATCTATCATCTCAAGGAAAAATCAATGCTTCAGATTTACTGATTGCTTGGGAAATGCTTGAGTACAACTGAAATTAGTCGTCAATATCGTCGCGACTACTAGCAGCGGTCTCAAGAAGGGGTACCATCTGAACTTCTTCTTGCTCTACATCAGCTCCTGTAGAGTGGTATTTACTGTGCAAAATGAATGGTATCACCACACACGAGATTGGTAATATTCCAACAATCAAGTATGCAGTGAATTTTGGTAGAGTCAATCTATCTTCGACATCTACCCAAACTTGTACAATCATATCACCATCGACTCCATTAGCATCCGTATGTCTACTATTATTCCAGTTATCAAATACCAAATAATATTCAGCGTCACTATTTTCTCCGAACCATGAAATCCATCCTGAATTATCATTATCTAATGCTGTAGAGAATGAAACACTTTCTCGATTTTCGTAAGCGTGAGTATCTCTGAACGGTAAGAATACGGCTAGGTCCCGCCATTCTACAGGAACCCAATTCAGCACTTCTTCAGGCATACCCCAGCCCTCTTTGTAAGCATCATATTCACTACTGTAATACCCCCAATTCCCTGAAGTGAGGATATAGGCATCACCCTTTGCAGTCATATTAGGTGGATTTTGCGGATCGGGGTGGAATTCAATACAGAATGTGTATGAGTAACCGGTAACTAATTCCATTTTGAGAGCAGTTCCATCATTTCTTGGGACATTAATTTCAGCATAGAAATCTGAGGTTAATGAATAGAGCTCAGTTTCTTGCTCCCAATTGTCATCCCACCAATAGTAATCATTGTTATCGAGATTGTATTCGTGTGCCTGCCTATCCCAATCAATTCCAGTACTTGGTTCAACATTGCAGTCATTAGATGAGGCCAAAACAGGTGTTGCACTAACTATCATTATCGCAATCATTGGTGCTATTAGTCCTATGCTGAATCCACTAGCAGCCAGTCGATTCAGTATTAGTTTCACCTCAACGCCTCCGAGTCCTAATCGGTCGCACATAACCGGACTCCTTGTTCCTTCGCTCGTCCACTGTTAGATACT
>DUIL01000051.1:3279-11825 GCA_013330385.1 Candidatus Thalassarchaeaceae archaeon | reverse complement strand
TATCCACAGGCGATGAGTTAATTCCAGCTGGCGTTGAGATTAATTCAGGACAAATATACGAATCGAATTCACACGCTATCGCTTCTCTTGTTGAAAGAATGGGTTGTGAAGCAATACGCCTCGAAAGTCTACCGGACTCATTAGAAGAATTGCGAAAAACCTTCGATTCTCTAACTGAGTATGACGCGATAATCACTAGTGGAGGAGTGAGTATGGGGGATTGGGACTTGGTTCGCAAATTGATGGAGGATGAAGGCAATATACACTTCTGGAGAATGAAAGTTAGACCGGGTGGCCCCCCTTTGTTTGGTACATGGAAGGGTACACCTCTAATCGGCCTACCAGGAAACCCAGTCAGTAGCCAAGTTGTATTCCACATCCTCGTAGCCCCTTGGATTCAACACTCCTTGCAAACACACCCCGAATTAGGGCCAAGCCTCTCTGACAAAGTAAGAGTCCACCTCAAGAATCCTCTTCGAGGAGCCCCCTCAAAACTATGTCTTAGACGAATCAAAATATCAACAGAAGGCAACGATCTAGTTGCCGAATCTCACACCCACCAAGGTAGCGGCAATCTTCACAGTATGGTTGCGCATAACGGCCTGACATTACTCCCACCCGATACTGATGGAAAAGTAGGGGATGTTATCGATGCACTCTGGCTTCGATAGAGATTATTCTTTGAATTTCCCAGAATCTGTTCTACCTAGCGCCCCAGCTCCCCCAAGCGCCGCAAGCCCAAAGCAACCCTGACATAACATTTCACCGGGCAGATTTGCAAGTTCATCACCCCCGTAAAATAACACTAGTAATAATATGATAATTCCCCCCAAAACGACAATGCCTCCCTTGCCATTTTTTGTGTCCAATTCGGCCTCCTCTTCCACCTCCACCTCATCACTCCACCAAACAGTATGTCCAGTAAAATCACCCATGAGTTTGGCCTGTAATACCTCGAATGCGTCTTCTATCAGCATCGCTCTACTCTCAATCATTTCCTTGTTATCCCAATGCTCGAGCTCACCCTTTTTGATGGCGTATTGTACGAATTCATCTTCATCTATACCAAGGTCGACAATCCAGAATTTTTTGGCCTCTTTTAGAAGAGGAAATAGTTGATCTATGGATTTGGAATCAATAGTCTGCTTTTCCCCATCTATATCGTATCTAAATACTGAATCCCCCGCGCCCCCCCCTTGTATGGAAATATCTGTTTGAGGTGGTTCCTCTACAGTTGGAATAACCAAGTCACGGTGTTTGTAACATACGGATTTTTTGTACATGACGGTTCTTTTGCAAGCGAGTATGCGGCAAGTACCTCCTACAGCCATGCCCCAATCCGGGCGTGACAAGGCATCAATGTTGTTCCAGCACCACCAATCGACAATATTACTCTCATACAATACATGAGTTCAAGGACAGCCTAGTTCACGGAGAGCCTGCATAGGGGGGCTAAATCTGGCACGCGGTAAGAAGAACGGCGCGGCCGAAGACGGCTGGATAGTTGTCAAGGGAGCGCGAACTCACAATCTTCGAGACATTGACGTGAAGATTCCACGCGGCCAATTCGTAGTAATCTCGGGTGTATCAGGTAGTGGCAAGTCCAGTCTCGCTTTCGATACACTCTACGCAGAAGGGCAGCGCCGATACGTCGAATCCTTGTCTTCCTACGCCCGACAATTTCTAGGACAAATGAAGAAGCCCGATTGTGATAGTATTGAGGGCCTTTCTCCCGCAATCAGTATCGATCAGAAGCAAGGTAGTCACAACCCCCGTTCCACAGTAGCTACAGTTACTGAAATCATGGATTATCTTCGCCTTCTTTGGGCACGCACCGGCCTCCCCCATTGTCCAGATTGTGGACGTGAAGTAACTCGCCGTACAGTTCAGGAAATCGTTGACGATGTATTGTGGCGCTTCGAAGGACATGCAATCGCTCTTTGGTCTCCGGCAATCCGCAATCGAAAAGGAACACATGCTGATTTATTCAAGGCATTAGTCGAACAAGGGTACCTGAACGGCAGAGTAAACGGCCGTGAAGCAGATTTTGAAAACCCACCAATATTGGAAAAGAATCTGCGCCATGATGTAGATGTAAGAATCGATAGATTACGCCTCTCTCGTACTCACAAACAACGCTTGACTGAGGCGGTATCTGAAGGAATGCGCCTCGGGGGCGGGGCGATTGCAGTCGAAAGCCTCGAAGCCCCTCTAGCGAGTTCTAAAGAAGAGGCAAAAGAGCAGAAATTCAAGACCCAAATTGGTGAGACCGTTGCTTATACAGAAGAGTTTGCTTGCCCCGAACACGGCTCCTTCTTACCCGAAATGAGCCCTCGGGTATTTTCCTTCAATAATCCACTAGGGGCGTGCCCCGCCTGTCAAGGATTAGGGGTGCAACGTGAATTTTCACCCGACCTTGTAATCGATCGCCTTGCAACCGTTTCAGAAGGCTGCATCCGTCCATTTCGAACTTCGATGATGTCGGGTTGGTACAAGAAACAAATGATGCAAGTATGCGAGCATTATGGCCATCCAATTGACGTACCATTTGGTGAATTAGATGATGATGCCAAAGACGTTCTATTGTATGGAAGTGGTAGCACTGCAATCAGTTTTGAATTTTCTTCAGAAAAAGGCTCAACCTACAATATGCACAGGCCGTGGGAAGGGGTATTCAATCGAATTCGAAGAACCTATACAGAGACCACATCGGACAGAACAAGATCCCGATTAGCATCCTACATGACCGACGAACACTGTATGGAATGTAATGGTCGCAAACTGAACCGTGCCGTAAGTGGGGTGACAGTAGGCGGCGTCTCTCTTCCTGATTTTTCTCAAGGAAGTGTCCTCGAAGCACTCGCAGTAGTCCAATTATGGCGTCTAAATAATCTAGATGACACTTGGGATAAACTAGAGAGGGACCCACCATCAACACCCTTAGTTAAAGCCTGCCAACATCTAGATGAACGCAGTCTATTCATTGGCCGAGAAGTCATCAAAGAGATTGAATCGCGCCTACGTTTCCTCGCTCTTGTGGGCCTTGACTACCTAACTCTCGATAGACGTGCTAGCACACTTTCAGGAGGCGAATCTCAACGAATCAGACTCGCCACACAAATAGGCACTCGACTTACAGGGGTAATGTATGTTCTCGATGAACCGAGTATTGGTTTGCACCCACGGGATAACGACAGGCTCCTCGAAACTCTCCGTGAATTGACAGAACTTGGCAATACATTGCTTGTTGTCGAGCATGACGAAGCCACACTACGCCAAGCCGATTGGTTAGTTGACATGGGAATTGGTGCCGGGCGTGACGGAGGAGATGTAGTAGTCAACGGCTCTCTGAAAGATCTTCTCAAATCGAAAGACAGCATTACTGGAGCTTACTTATCTGGGCGTAGTGAAATACCTCTTCCTACAGATAGAGTGGAACCTTCTGAAGATAGACAACTAACAATATTAGGAGCGCGACAAAACAATCTCGCAGACTTAGAAGTCAACATCCCATTAGGTTGTATGATTGCAGTTACGGGAGTTTCCGGTTCCGGCAAATCTTCTTTGATCACAGAAACATTAGCCCCCGCGTTGTTGAGAGAGTTACACGGTGCCGACACAACACCTGGGAGCCACGATAGGATAGAAGGAATCGAACACATTGACAAGACGATAGTTATCGATCAATCTCCAATCGGCCGCACCCCCCGTTCTAATTCCGCCACATATTCAGGAGCGTTTACTCCAATCCGTACGTTACTATCTGAAACAAAATTAGCTAAAGAAAGAGGCTACCAACCAGGCCATTTCTCTTTCAATGTCAAAGGGGGTAGGTGTGAGGCATGCAAAGGAGCAGGCTCGATCAAACTCGAAATGAACTTCCTTCCCGACGTGTGGGTTACTTGTGATATATGTAAAGGAAAGAGATATACTCGTGAAACTCTAGAGGTAAAATGGAAAGGAAAAACCATCCATGATATTCTTGAAATGCCAATCGAAGAAGCATGCGATTTCTTTGCCAACCAACGACGAATCCATCGTATTCTTTCAACTCTGAAAGACGTAGGCCTTGGTTACATTCGCCTCGGGCAGCCCGCGACAACACTTTCTGGTGGAGAGGCGCAACGAGTCAAGTTAGCATCAGAATTACACCGACCCGCACGAAAACACACAGTCTACATTCTAGATGAACCAACAACAGGCCTTTCCATGGCCGACATCCATCAATTGATTGATGTATTACTCAGACTAAGACGCAATGGTCATACAGTAATCATAATCGAACACCATCTTGATGTAATCAAATGTGCCGATTGGGTACTCGATTTAGGCCCAGAGGGGGGTGAGCACGGCGGTTCGATAGTGGCCGAAGGTACGCCATCCGATGTCGCCGCCAATTCATCCAGCTATACTGGGCAACATCTCAAACACCTAGTTTGAGGCCAAGCATTGAGAAGGCTCGGCTTATTCCGGGTTACAATGTACCGTTCTGGAAACCCCGCACTTTCCGATTCGACTTTTGAAAAATCAAACTACGAAGACTCATCTTGGTGGGATGACAATTCCAGCCGAATGAGTATGGAAGGAACCGCTGAAAAGACAGGAATTCTATTGATTATCACAACCACTCTAGCAATTGCAACCTATCTATTCATGCCCGCTCTGATGATAATCGGCTTCATTGGTGGCTTTGTTACCGCAATGATAGTGATTTTTTCTGGCTCTAATAGCCCTGTATTGATTTGTACTTATGCAGCGTTCGAGGGTCTGGCATTAGGGGGTTTCACATTATTCATTGAAGCGTATGCTGGATATCCTGGGATGGGAATACTTGCAGCAGCCCTGACCTTCCTTATTCTTGCAGCAATGCTGACAATTTATCGCGCAAATCTAATCCAATGGGATCGTAATCTCGCAATTGCAGTACATTCATCATTACTTGCAATAGTCCTAATCTATCTGATTTCTTTCATTGGAATTTTCTTAGGTTTCGACGTACCCTACATTCATGGAAGTGGACCTATCGGAATCGCCTTCTCTCTCTTTGTCATAGGGATAGGTGCCCTTTGCCTAGTCGCCGACTTCGATTTCATCGAGAAAGGAGTTGAGAGAGGCGCCCCCAAACAACTCGAGTGGCGAGCAGCCTTCGGTTTAATGGTCACACTAGTCTGGCTATATATCGAAATTCTCAAACTTCTTGCAAAATTGTCAAGGCGCTGAGAGTATGGAAATTGAACCAATCCTCACCCTTGCCTTAGCAGGTGCTACATTGGGTGTTGTAGAGGGAGTTAAACCAGGGCCGCTGTTGACAATGGTATTCCGAGAAACGCTTTCTGGAGGCTTCAAGGCAGGTTTGTGGACTGCAGCAGCACCAATTTTTACCGATGGGCCACTAATCATAGTCAGTCTATTAGCAGCCGGTTGGTTAGCCACAAATCCTCTTGCATTACTAATTATTTCAGCTGCAGGAGCAATTTTCCTAGCAAAAATGGGTGTTGATTGTTTCAGTATAGAACCCCCCAATCCCGAAGCAGAACCAACCAACACAGCCGATTCCTTCAAACGAGGTATTTTGACAAATTTACTGAACCCAAATGTGTACGTATTTTGGTTTCTCATCGGCGGCCCGCTAATGGCTCTATATGTTGAAGTTGAACCACTGGCGCCAATTGCGTACGCCCTAACTTTCCTTATTTCTATCATTCTTACAAAAACAATATTCGCCTATTCCCTAGATAGAATGAGCGGAAATATCTCTCACAAAGGATATCGAACAGCCCTCAACATATGTGGTATTCTGATGATAGGATTCGCAGCAGCATACACCTACCAAGCGTATGATTTGCTTGGCCAAATTTAGGCTGTAGTATTTCCAATTGAACCAACTAGAGTAGACGGACCGCCTTCTGGAATAGGAGTTAGTGGAGCGACAGGCCCCCTCAGGCTAGGCCCAACAGAAAAGGTGGCGAAAATACCCTCATCTACTATGTTGTGAGAAAGACCGAACCAAACTCTTCCATGCTGATCGACCAACACATCAATAAAATCTCCAAAGCCACCACATCTATCATATCCACAATCGGTTTTTGCGTTTTCTAAAGGATCATTGACATCATTAATCTGCACAGTTGTCATCAATGGCATCGGGCCGAAAGAATCAGTCATCACAGTCAGGTAAGCATCCCACGTAGATCCTTCATTTGAAGTTCCAATGTAAGCGAAAACCACCCGTCCTTCATCTCCTGCTGCTACTGCTGGAAACCCAGTTCCATCCAAACCAGCAGGGGGAGCGATCATTATCGGATCTGACCAAGTATCGCCCTCATCTCTTGAGTAAGAATAGTAGGGCATGTCATCAAGCCCCATCCACATTGCATGCAGATTATTCTCAGAATCTGGATGAATCTGCGCTTCCTCAGCATTCCATGTATCGGCAGTCCCCGTCTCTTCAGTAGGTAGCCGATGCTCAGTCCAAGTCAAGCCTCCATTTGTTGAACGATAAATCGAATACCCTTCTCCATCACAACTAGGATTCCCACGGTAGAAGTTTCCATCATTAGCTCCAATCATATGCCCAGTCAATCCACCACTGTTACAGTTTGTCGGCGCACCAGGTACTTCCGGTCCCCATGTTGCACCGCCGTCTTGACTAGTTGAGCAGATGGGGTATGGATAGTTTCCATTAACACAGAAAACCCACGTTGTAGGATGGAGGAGTGCCGAGTAAGGCGAGGAAGCAATAGTTTGGTGATCTTGTACAGACCAACCAGTGGCTACAGATGATGGACTCCAGGAACTGCCTTCATTATCTGACCATTCAACAGTCATTCCCAATAGAGCATGCATATCGAATTTCATGATACGATCAGTCCACGGGTCAACGTAGACATAAGGGTCATTCGAATTGGCGACAGGAAGTAGCGGGGGGTCGTACACATCAACACAAGTATAGGACACATTACCAACCATTCCAATTAATCCAGAACACTGTACAATAGCAGTAGCACCACTTTGCCCGTTACCCCAGCTAGAAATGTAGAGATTATCCGCCGAAGTGATCCCAATAGTGGGCTCAAAGGTTGACATTCCTATGCTGTAGTAGGTTCCTTTTGCACAGAAAGGCGAATTGTTCTCTATGAGCACATCAGTTCCATTATACAAACTGGAGGAATTCATCGCATTGGTTGCATTGGCGTAATGATACCAAGTAGTGGAGGGCACCCCCTCATCACAAAGTGAAGAAAACACACTATCCTCTACTTCAGGACCCTCATCTCCACTACCGAAACACCCAGTCAAAGTGGGAGCAATAATGAGAATTGCCACACATACGACTACGGTGCGCATGAATCGGCGACTTGTCTTTGTTTTTTCACATGCTCGCATACTCACATCTTGAGAGTGGAGTTCCCTCCAACAGGAAGTTCGGGCAATTGAGTAAACTCACCATAGAGTGAGGGGCCAGTCATCAAAGTCCCAATCACAGCTTCACCAGTACCTGCTGCATTGTGTGCTAATGCAATCCAAGGTCGCCCTTCGTCATCCAACTCAACATCAATAAAATCTCCAAAACCACCACAACGAACATTCCCGCAGTCAGAAGTGATATCAAGAGGATCTCCAGGCAAATTCACAACAACGCTAGTAATCAATGGAGCATCGGCGAATGAATCAGTCATAATCGCCATGTAACCCCCCCACCCACAATAATCTCCAGTAGTGTTGTCGGTATCTCCACAATCATTCATTTCTCCGATGTAACCTAGAACCACCCTTCCTTCATCACCAGCGAAGACAGTAGGAAATCCAGTTTCTTTTACTCCAGGGGCGCCCACCATAATTGGAGTACTCCACGAAAGCCCTTGATCTCTAGAGTAGGAATACCAAGGCATCATATCTGTAGATATCCAAGTTGCGTGAACATTACCACCTTCATCTACTGCAACGGCTACTTCGTGTGAATGCCAACCTTGCTGCATCCCCACTTCTGTTGTGATGGTATGTTCACTCCATGTGTATCCTCCATCATGGGAGGCATACACCGCAGGCCCTTCACAAGAGGGATTTCCTCGATAGATAGAGCCATCAGACCCTCCAGCTACATGACCATGAAGGCCCGAGCATTGATTTCCAAAACTCTCAGTCGGGTACCCAATTCGCTGAGGGTCCCAACTATGACCACCATCTAAGGATCTAGAGCACTGAGCGCCCAATGCAGGAGACCCGGTATTGATACAGTAAACATAGACAACATCTCCTACAATTGCATTTGAATGAGGCATAGATGCTATGCTTTGGTGGTCTTGTGGCGCATAATAACCTTCAACGGGGAAAGGGGCGCTCCATGTTTCTCCATCATCATCGGAATATTCAACGAACATCGCGGTAAGTGCATGCATGTCAAATTTGACTAATTTATCGTTGAATTTATCGACATAGAGATAGGGGTCGTTTGAGTTAGGGGTTTGACCTTGATCGTCTGACATCCCAAATGGCCCCACATCTTCCCATGTTTGCCCCTGGTCACGCGAACGAATAATGTGTGT
>DUIL01000051.1:0-2881 GCA_013330385.1 Candidatus Thalassarchaeaceae archaeon | reverse complement strand
GGCTCAAAGGTATCCCAACCAGTTCCATAATACGTACCTTGAGCAAAGAAAGGAGCATTTGCGCCACTCAGATTTGCAGTAATATTAGCAGCCGCAACAGCAGCCGCATCAGTAGCATCGACAGCGAAGGGCGAAGCCACAGTTCCTGGATAGTGGTACCAAGTTGTTGTTGGAATGTCGCCCTGCTCAAAAATAAACGGGCCATCATCTTCCGATGTCACTTTATTTTCTCCACCAAAACAACCACTAATCGCTGGTGCAATGATTAGCAGCGCTAGTAGTGTTGCGACACTTCTCATGATTGCCCGACCGCATTTCCGGTCTAAACTTAATGTGGTAATAAATCATCAAACCCAGTCATGTTCCAAGATCGGTGGTATGGTGTCGAGTAGAGAAATTTCCGGATTCGTCCAACTCATTCCCAATTCTCTTTCTGCTGGCCCCGCATCCCAGTAGAGTTTCTTTTTCAGATGCCTTCTGGCCCATGAAACATCGATTTTTGGATGGAAAAAGGCGGCCACAAGAGAAAGCCAGTATGGCGCCACCCCTGTTCGCCATTTTCGTTCGGGGTGTTTTTCCTTCAGAGATTTAGCCATCTCACCCATCATCATATCTCCTGCCACGACGAGATATCGCCCCTCATCTTCTCCCTGAGTAAGCGCTCGCACATGAGCTTCCGCAACATCTCGTACATCAACGATTGATACTTGCATTGGGAGCACCATTGGGATGTCTCGGCGGACCATAGTCATCAGAAGAGAGAGAGACCCCCTCAGGTGTCGTGGCGACATAGGCGGACCAAACACCATACAGGGGTGTATTGTGACCAATCTGGGTCGAGAATCAACGGGCTGAGTAGCGTGCCAATTTCTGACAATTCTCTCAGCACTCGCTTTAGCTAATCCGTAAGGATTCTCTTCAACAGTAGCATCATCTGCCCAAGTTTCAGTAGTTAGGGTTTGACCATCATGCCAGTTCATTGGCCTAATCGCCGCTGTGGAGGAGGTGTGGACAAATCTCTCTACACAACCAGCTCTTTCTATTGCTGCAACTACATTTTTTGTTCCAATTACACTAGGATCCACAATCTTCTTTTGAGGATTTTTTGAACGGACAATGACAGTTGCAGCCGTGTGGATTACATCACTACAACCTTCGATTGCAGCATTTACTGCCGTTTCATCAAATAGGTCCATTTCAACAATCTCAAGACTCCCTCCCTCAGCAATTTCCAAATTTTTCAGATGATCAACGCGTTCAGGATCAGATAAATCTCGAACAGTTGCCCGAACCACTCCCCCTCTACCCAATAAATTCGCAACGATGTGGCTACCAATGTAGCCCGAGGCCCCGGTGACTACTGTAACCATCAGCAACCCCAAGGGGCCACACTCTTCTTGTTTATCCTACACGAATCCTTCAGTAAGATCTTCCAACAATTCTTCTAATTCCGCCTCATCTGGCAACAGCGCGGCTGCTTCTTGTGCTGCAAATAAAGCCGAAGTGTTTTGCCCCAATTCAAGATGAGCCCTAGCTAAATTTGCCCAAGCGGCCCCCCTTTCACAATAATTTACTGAATTAATTGCACCTCTAAACCACTCAATCGCCCGATTTGGATTTCCTCTTTGCAACAAAGCCTCTCCAATTTCATTCCAAGAACCACCGTACTCAGGATTTGTCTCTATTGCCTTTCTCTGCCACGCCAAACAATCTTCTTCATCAGCGGCAAAGGTCATTCCAAGGTAACATGCAGCTTCTGGCGAAGGACTGAGCATATACGAAGTTCCGTGATGCTCAGCAGCAACACGAAGAATTCCTAATCGCTGGAGGACATTACCCATCTTGAATAAGTCCTGAGCAAGAACATCCCTGACATCAAAACCAAATGCACCGCAATCTGTAGTCGCCTCTACTTCACTCCATACTTCTTCAATCATATCTAGAAGTGCAGCGGGACCTAGTCTGTCTCTAGTTGGCTCATCATTTGCATGAATCCATGCCGTTTTTACGGAACTAAACTCCTCATCACTTTCTTCTTCATACGGCTCAACATAAGGCGATAGATCACAAAGAGTCTGAGCGGCTTCATCTTGAATCATATCTACATTCCAAATCGCCAACCATTGCGCTTGATATTCACTGCCATTTTGACGTGTTATTGTTTGTAGCACAGTACCAGAACCTTCTCCAATTGGAGCAACAACAACTCCTTCATGCGACAAGCGCATTAGAAGCCCGATGGGCACTCTAGGAAGTCCACCTGTCACAAGTATCCTATCCCAGCCCCCTTCGGGAGAGTCTTCGTAAGCATCCGAAACCGATGCCCACTCTATTTCACAACCACAGGCTTCAGCAACTATATCCAACCTCAACTCATTCCACCGTTGTTGTAATTCCAATCTTTTGTTTTCATCGATTTCAACAATTCTTAATCTCTCCGCCCCCAATTGCATCAATATCTCAGTCCACCAATTTCCTCGCGGGGCGACAATCATAACAGAATCGCCCTTTTCGAATTCTAACATCTGTAGTACTTGAGCGGTTTCGTAAATACCAGGGAGTAAGGAGTTAGGTGAATCTACGTCATGCCACCAAGGCATTCGCAAAGCGCTACTCTCAATATTCATACTTTCATCGAGCAAGGGTAATGGCAATGCATGAACTCCTCTTGGAGTCCGCATTAACACATCACGCAACTCATCATCTTCAATCGCCCCCATGAGGACTAACCGTTCTACCGCCTCTGCATAAGGCGCAAGACCCGGCCAAGTCCTAACAAGTGGGAGTGCAGTCAAATCGCAGTCAGAACCATCTTGGACGCTCCAGTCTCTCTCCACGGAGTGTAGTTCTTACACATCCACTATTGAAACCCACCCCTAGC
>DUIL01000060.1:4186-4478 GCA_013330385.1 Candidatus Thalassarchaeaceae archaeon | reverse complement strand
GACAGGGTTTCCAAATTGGTTTCACTGTTGGTTTAGGCTTTGCATTAATTGAGAATTTAATGTATATCATGGGCAGTTCATATTTCGGTGGTGCGATTGGTTTGACTTTGACCACATTAATACGCGGAATTGGTTCAATCCCTGGTCACGCAGTATGGACCGGAATTACAGGGTATGGTATAGGTTGTCTAGCAAATAATACTGACATCGACAAACGTATGAAGTGGATGCTGAGGGGATTGAGTATTCGGACCGTTGACTTTGTAGAGAATTTAGGAATTGACGTAGATGG
>DUIL01000060.1:0-3769 GCA_013330385.1 Candidatus Thalassarchaeaceae archaeon | reverse complement strand
CTAATTGATCAGGATACTGGGAAAGCAGTTAGCCCTGATGGAGTTGAAGATGAGGATGAACCAGGCACATCCTTAGTCACATCAGTGCAGGCAGAGCATTATAGAAAGGAATCTGGCGTACGAATATTACCTCCAAGCAATGCTCTATTTTGTCTTATTCTTGCTATGCTGGGTCATGCATTTTGGAATGGCAGCTCGTTCTTAGTAACTCTAGGGGGGGAGTCTCTTGGACTTTCTTCTGGAGTAAATTTTCTTCTTTCTTTATTTTGGATTGCAATACTGATTACGATAGTTCTAATCCTAGCGACAAAAATCATGAAAGGTGTGCGTACATTACCTGCATCTTGAATCAATTAGAGGGAATGCTTCATCATCCGTAGGCTAAGAGAGGGGATTGAATCCGATGCAACCTACAACTGATGAGATTGTTGCGGTTTCAATGGTAATTGGTCTCATAATCATTGCTGGAAGTAAAAGAATTCTAGATCGTAGTGGCTTAATTGCTGCAACTGTTGTAGGTCTGTCAGTCTCTTTACTAGGACACTGGACATGGCTTGTGATTCTGGTGGTTTTTCTTTCATTAGGGTCCGTAGCAACTGCATGGCGTTACGAGGAAAAGCAACAGTTACGGTTAGCAGAAGCAAATGAAGGCGCTAGAGGATGGAGAAATGTGGTAGCTAACGGAGGTGTTGCATCTTTGGTAGCGGTGACAAGTTATTACATGAATAATCCTGAATGGGCATACTTTGCAGCTGTATCCAGTATTTCTGTTGCTGCAGCAGATACTTTGGCATCAGAAATAGGTAGTCTAGACCCTAGAACCCGTTCAATCATTAATCTTGAAGCGGTTCCTGCTGGTACAAATGGAGGTATGTCTGTTACAGGCTCATTTGCAGCCCTAGGTGGCGGTTTATTTATTGCAATAATTTCAACAACATTTTCTTCAATTAGTGCCGGCAATATACCTCTAGCCTTTCTCTTTACTTCCGTGACAATAATTGGTTGGCTTGGTTGTCAAGTTGATTCAATATTAGGAGCAGTTCTTGAAAACAGAGGCTACATTGGAAAACATACTGTGAACTTCTTAGCTACTCTTTCTGGTGCCTTGATGGCATACATGGCATATTCACGCTTCCTCTAAACGAGGAAGCGGGGGGTTTGAATGCCGATTGAACAACGGCAGGTACGGTGAGCACTAGTGAGGGGGCATAGAGCATTGGTAGGATTCATCTTCCTCCTTCTCATTGTGAATCTCTCAAGTTCGGTTAGTATTGCCCAATCTGTTAAGGAATACGATGGACCTGGAATTGATATTATCGTACCAAATGAACACAATGTATTCCTTCATGGAACTGAGGAAAACCCCGAATTGAACCGTGAATGGCCAATACTAACTGGAATTCCACTGGGTTCCGCCTCTTTTTCTAAAACTAGTTCCACTCTTTCTCAAAGTCTTATCACAATTGATTCAGTGCCTCTGAGTGAGGCTGTTTCTTTCAACGGAACCGTGAATGTCAATCTCTTCGCTTCATTGGAAGCAAAATCTCCACTATGCCGCCAAACAAATGTAATCCCAGGAACTCCAGCAGGAGCCACAACTACTTTCTTTGTTTCACTGTCATGGGGGGGCTTCAGCCTAATTGACTCAGTAGCAACTGACAGTGTGACGATGGAAGAGTCATACACAAATGCTCATCAATTTATGGTTTCAGTTCCAGATGTCAATGTATCCTTAGGCCCTGGGGATGTTTTTTCTCTGTCAATTGATGTTCGTCATGATTGCGTTCAGTCTGGTGTTCTCTGGTGGGGGACATTTGATGCACGTAGTGGAATCACTCTAGTTGGAGATTTACTCGATCCAAAACTTGAACACGCAATTGATTCCAATAGAATGCTCCGTATCGAGTTCACTCCAATCTCTCCATGGAACTCTGAAGATTTCTCTTCTCAAATTATCGAAGTTGTAGGGCCAATGGATGATTGGTCTTCAATGGCACATGGTTTTGGCCAAGAAGATCAACGATTGGAGCACTTTGAATCTCCTCATTCATTTAGAATTGGAGATGCTAATAGAACTGTCAGAACGTGGTCTACCGAAAAACCTCTCAATCCTGGACTATACATGATAGATGCATGTTTCACATTATCCGATCAAAATCCCTCAGAACCCTGTGATGTAGTAGCCGTCCTGAGATTCGAGGTTCCAGAGGGTAAAGATGCCTTACTTAGTGGAACTTGGGTAGCAGTCATTATTCCATTAGGTGTAATTGCCTGGCTTGGCTTCTCGATGAAAGAAGCGATGTTGCCTCTCCCTGCGTATGCAGTAATTTTAGTTCTCGCAATTGCAAGCGTTGGTCCGGCAATTCATCTGCCTGACATTGATTCCAACCAACCTCGTATTGATGGCGCTGCACCATCATTCGCTTTATTGGAACATGGAGGTGATGGCTCAGTATCTTTGAGTGAGCTATTGTCTGAATCCGATGCGGTGATAGTAGGATTATATGTTCCAGGTTCACCAAATGCAGCCCGTCAAGCTAGTAATTTTTGGATGACTGATGAATTGATTGATAATGACATCACATTTGTTCAGATAGCAACTGGAGAGGGTGTTCGTGCGGTTGACCTTGATTCACACTCAGAATTTCTGAATGGTTCATGGCCTCTACTAATGGATAATTCAGATTCATCCGTGGGCCAAGCATTTCCTAGCAGAGCCTCCGATGCTGTGATTATTATTGATGCAGGAGGTTTTGTTACAGATTGGGCCCCTGGTTCACTTTCCAGTACTGAGATCGCACAAGCCGTGGAAAAAGCCAGTAAAGGTTCAGGGCACTCGGTAATTGACCCAATAGCTCTACTTTGGGGTACTGCTTTACTGCCTATTTTTGTTCTCGCAATGCCTCGAGAAAGGCGTTACGAGGAGCCCGAAGAGATCCTCGTTCCTGGTGCAGGGGTCCTCTTGACTTTGCTTGGAGCCGGCGTTGGTTTTGCTCTATGGGCTACTCCAATTTCTTTGATGTCTGCTGTTGGCCTAGGCTCAATGTGGATTTGGGTTGAGGTCGGATTGTGTGTACTTTTGGTATATCATGGTGTCCGAACTTTGTTGAATGGTAGAATTCCTGAAATCGACTGGTTAGCAGGAAAGGTTCATTCTAAACTCCCTGAAGCATACAGAAATTGGCGTATAGAGTCCTCATTCAGTGATGACGTACATCTTGGCATGTGGGTGGCTTGGTTGACTTGGTTAAGAACGCCAGATATGGTTGCTCAGGGTGTTGGCTCAGTAGCTAGAACCAGTGTATTTGGTGTAATTATGGCCATTGCGATACTATTTGGATTAATCATAGCCTCAGGACTTTGCGTAACAATTGCTCGAACTATCATTGGTGTGACGGGACCTCTTCCCCGAACACTAGGGAGCCTCAGTGTTGGAATCCGTCCACGTGCCTGGGGGTTGGCCAGTGCAATGTTGGGTAGTTGGCTACTGATTAGCCTACTAGTGGGGCCTGTTTTGGGTTCAATGTGAGACAGCGAACAACCGAGAGCATCATAAGAGTAGGGCCACTCGTTGGGTTACTCCTTTGGGGGTATAGTATAACCTGGTAGTACCGCGGGCTCCAGTTGCACGGGAATGACGACGAGTGGGTAATCTGATGGTTTTGATGACCAACTGGAGCACCGACCCTTCGCAAACCGAGAGCGTGCATCTGCCAGGTGCACGCTAAGCGGAAGATACCCGCTGATCTGGGTTCAAATCCCAGTGCCC
>DUIL01000135.1 GCA_013330385.1 Candidatus Thalassarchaeaceae archaeon | reverse complement strand
TGGAATACGGCTCCGTTTCCACCATAAGTAATCAAATCATAAGGATATTGAGCCACTTTTGGATCTAAGTTGTTCTGAATCATTAACATAATACCCTTAGCAGCCAAACAATCACCAGGATATTGCTCAATATGACGTGAATACATTTCATAATTCGGCCTAAACCGATGCATTGTGATGTGACCTTCACTAACTAATTCGTCAAAGAATTCTTTCGATAATTCGGCATGCCATTTTTGGGGGAAATATCGCAACGCATTTTCTACTGCAAGTAATTTTTCATTTTGAGAAAGGACGTCGGGTCGTTTTGGAGCCCTGTCGACAGATTCGTCGAACGTAGGAGGATCAGGGAAATTAGTTGGGATACCTGCCCTAATAGAATCATTGAATGATTGGTTCACCAAATCACATCCTTGCCTCAACAATATTGGAAACATCTGATTTAATTGCGTGAGACGAGGTAAGGATTTCCTCAACCCTTTTACTAAATTCAAATGAATTCTCAGATTCGGAAGTAATATTGACTTGAACATTAAGGGATGCACATTCTAATGCTGAGTGAATTATGTGAATTGCAGAACCTAAATCAGTAATTGCGTTAGAATTACAAGTACTAGACATAGACTTAATTGACTCAAGGACATTAAGCCCGAATTCCATTATTTCTAATGGCGACTCAGTCGCTGCTAAATTGGCAATATTTATTGCTCGACTTCGCAATTCTTTTTCCTCATCATTTCCTTTAGGCATACGATATGCTTGCATTACTGATTCGAAAGCATAACAATCGCTTTCAGAAAGCCTAAGTGAATAATCAATCCAATCTTCAGAATCAATAAGAAATTGAGCAGCTGAGTTATGACCCGACTTCCATTTCTCACGATTTATTGTTAACTTGGCAACCATTCTTGCAAGAGCAATGCCGTGAGCTATTACCATAGCCGAAACAGCTCCACCACCTGGTGTTGCTTTATCGGAAGAAATGTCCTCTAAGACTTCTCGATAGCCACTATTCAATCAATCACCTAACCTATTAGCAATAGCCCATTCAATAATTCTATCCTCAGGAATGAAATCTTCTAGGCTATTCAGCCCCAAACCTGAAACTGCTGACTGAATTAACAAATCATCAGATGCTTCACCATCACTATACCATCTGCCTGCTTCAAGGATAGCATCTAAGGGTACTAATCCAACCAATTCACTTCCAATAACTGATACATCGTGATCACTGCAAATAGATTTGATTAATTCATATGCAACATGCATTGGCGTCTCCTCATAGTTCTGTAAATTCATAGAAACTTGGCAAATCCCATGCGCTGGTAAAGGAACTCCCATACCCTGTACACTAGTTAGCATACCATTAATTCGAATCTTGGCACCATGGTTGTTTTTCAACAACCTACCACTTGTTCTAATGATGGAACCAGCGGCCTTTGAAGCAGAAGGTATTTTTTCATTGACATTGACATTGTAAGCAACAAGTACTGGCCTTACGCCAATGGCCATAGCTCCAAATCGGGATTCCACTTCACCCCATGTTCCAGACCAATAATCAGGCATTCTCGTTGATTCGAACTCCCAATCTCCACCTTCAAATCTGTTTTCCAAGGATTCATATTGTCCTTTACGCAATGCTGAAAGGGATTCTCTAGATGCATCGGATGCTATAGAACCGTAAAGAAAAATAGGTATTTTATTTGAAAAATGTCCCACAACAATTTCAGATGCCTTAATACAATCATTTTCGGTATTGGGACTAATTGGAACAAAGGGGCAAACATCAACTGCTCCAATTCGTGGATGATTTCCCTCGTGATTTCTCATATCAATTAGTTCAGCTGATTTTTCAATCAATTTTATGGCTGCATGAGCAACGGATTCAAATTCACCTGCAAAAGTTATGACTGTACGATTGTAATCTGGATCGGGTTCGCATCCTAGTATTGCAACACCAGGAGTAGTAGCAACAAAACTTACAATTTCGTCAATGATTGATTGGTCTCGTCCCTCGCTGATGTTGGGGACGCATTCAATCCAGCGAGAAGACATCGACGCAACGAGATATTGGCTGCTGATGAGGCTTATGCTTAACCATACAGACCCGAGGGGTCTCCAAATATGGGATCAGAACGATTATCGAGTATTTTCTTGAGGCCGGATTCAAAGTGAGAATCTGTAATCTCTTTGGATGATTCTTCAATAGCCAGCATTCCTGATTCAAGAATAAGTGCCTTCAATTCAGCACCGCTAAAACCTTCAGATTTCTTTGCTAAATATTCAAGATCTGCAGTACGAGAAATTGGCACGTTTTTAGTCATAATTTGAAGAATATGTTTCCTACCGGCCTGATCGGGTAATCCGACATCGATTACTCTGTCAAATCTACCTGGTCGTAAAAGTGCCTTATCTAATAATTCAGGTCTATTTGTTGCAGCAATTACTTTGACATTCTCCAAAGATTCGAATCCATCTAATTCGGCTAATAACTGCATCAGTGTACGTTGAACTTCCCTATCCCCTGAAGTTGAGGTATCCATTCTTTTAGTTCCAATTGCGTCAATCTCGTCAATGAAGATTATTGATGGTGCTTTTTCTCGGGCCAAATCGAATAATTCCCGTACAAGTCTGCCTCCTTCGCCAATATACTTCTGTGCAAGTTCGGAACCAACTATTCCAAGGAATGTAGCATCAGTAGCATTGGCAACAGCTTTCGCAAGCATTGTTTTCCCTGTACCAGGTGGACCTGAGAGTAGTACACCTTTTGGAGGTTCGAGTCCCATATTTATGAAAGCGTGTGGGTTGTTTAGTGGTAATTCGACGGATTGCTTTAATTGTTTAATTTGAACATCCATACCTCCAATCTCACCATAGGTTACCGAAGGCTTCACAATAACTTCACTTGTTGATACTAGAGGATCCCAGGAATCTGAAAGAACCTCGATAATTGATAGTGTGTCTTGATTTAGGGAAACTCTAGCACCTGGTTTCAATAAATCATGTTCGATTCGAGAATTTACCGACACACGGAATATTGTGCCGTTAGAACTTCTAACTATGGCATCATTTCCAATAATATCTTGGATATGGCCTATAATCAATGGAGGGGTTCGAAGATTTCTAATTTCATCATCTAACCTAGATACTCTTTTCTTTAGTTGGTTACATTCGTTCTCAAGAAATAATTTCTCAGTCAGTAATTGCTGAGATAATTCGGAAAGTTCGGAATACTTTTTGCGTAATTCATCCAATCCAAATTCGGTACCGGTGCCCGTCTGAATTTTATCTGAACGCGGGAGGTCATCCGCCTCAGTACCCCCAGTCATAATGTTCGATTTGTGACTTTGACTTCATACTTTGGCTCCGAAGATATGATGGACGGATACCATTTCGCCTGTGTTATGGGAACATGCGAACTGTGTGGATCCGACAAGGTTGGGACATTGCGTACGAAGGCCTCAGGAGCAGTTGTGGACGCTTGTGGGCGCTGTATTGACCGGCTTGGTCTAGAAAAGCCGGCTCCAAAGCCTATTGTTAATCGTCCTAGAGAGACTGGCTCAAAATCTAGTGTTGTCCGGGGGCGCGACATTATGAAGAAACAGGAAAAGGAATTATCCCCCGACTTCCATATTAGAATTCGTAATGCTAGAAAGGAAAAAGGATGGGACCAAAGAGAATTTGCTCGCCGTATGAATGAGAGACTCAATATTGTACAAAGAACAGAGAATGGAAATAGACCAACTGATTCATTAATCAAGAAGATAGAAAAGGTGTTATCTGTAGAGTTATTCATCGATGTTGAGACTAATAATACTCGTCAAACTGGGACTTCTATGTCCCGTTCAATGACTATTGGCGATGTCTATGATGACCTATTAAGGAGAAGTGAATGATGTGGATGACATACCACTACATGTCATACATTTAGACCAAGATGATCCGAAAAAATGCACATCAAGAAAGATGCATCGTCACGGTTTAATTGAGTTACACAGTAATTTGCGAAAATCTCCGAGGAGAGGTTTTCTTCTAGATCCACTGGCTGGTCTATTATTGGGCCCAGATGATAAGGCGAAAATAGAGAGGGGGGCGGCTATAGTGGGATTAGATTGTTCGTGGAAACAAATAGATGAATCTGTAAATTATCTATCCAGGAAAACTAAGTTAGAAGGCAGGACTTTACCCGTAGTATTGGCCGCCAATCCTGTTTCATGGGGAAAACCGGGGAGATTGTCAAATGCTGAAGCGTTTGCCGTATCCCTAATACTTCTCAATCGTTGGGAACAAGCAAAACAAGTTCTGAAACCATTCAAATTCTGTGATGAGTTTTTTCGACTGAATAACGAACCTTTGCAAGCTTACTCTCAAGCTGTTAGTAATACAGAACTTGCTGAATTGCAGTGGGAGTTTTTTGATAAGCCGAACTAGCGTATCTGAGAACCTGGCTTGATTTCACCCTCTGGCGTCAAGACTCGGACGTTGCCATCACCATCATCAGCCGCCAAAAGCATGCCTTCCGACATTATTCCTCTAAGTTTTCTAGGTTCAAGATTTGCAACAAAAACAACGTTCAGCCCAATTAAATCATCGGGTTGGTAAACACCCTTCAAACCAGCACAGACTGTGCGTGTTGAGTCGGGGCTATCTTCGATAGTTATGACGAATAATTTGTCAGCATTTGGATGGTCCTCAACTGTGAGAATCTTGCCCGTTCTCATCTCAACTTTCATGAAATCTTCAAACTGAATGTAACTCGCCTCAGTATCTCCAGAGGTTTCTGCTTCATTGACATTACTATCTGGGACCAAAGATTGTTCATGGGTGAGGATCTCTTCTAAATCGAGTTTTTTGAACAACGGAGAAGGTTTGTTAGAATTCCAACCTAATGGTGTGTCAGTAGTGAATGCCTCATCCCATGTTAATGCATCAAGAGGGCTTGACTCGCCTAACATTCCCCATAATTTGTCAGATTGGAAAGGCATGAATGGTCTTGTAGCAATTGCTAGAGAACGACATAAGCGCCACGCCATTGCTAAACATGACAGAGAATCTTTTCGTTCCTGTGAATCTTCAGAATTTAGGAATTTCCAGGGAGCTGCACTCTGAAGTAGAAGGTTTCCTTGTTGAGCGATACCCATTATAGACCGAAGAGCCTCTTTGAATCTCTGTTTTTCCATAGATTCTATCGCTGAATTGAGAAGTTCTTGACAACCTGCAATGAATTCAGTATGATTGGATGGGAAATCAAATTCATCTAATGGATTATTATCCTGACTAGGGAGTCTATGAGTTAGTGTCATAACTCTATGAACATAGTTACCATAGGTGCCAATAAGTTCGTTATTGACTCTATCAACAAATTCATCCCATCTAAAATCAGTATCATGAGTCTCAGGCATATTGATTGACAGATGATATCGCAAAGAATCTGGATCATATCTTTCTAAAAAAGATGGAAGCCATACACCGTGTTTTCTGGATTTACTAAATTGACCACCTTTCAACATCAAAAATTCATTTGCGGGAACATTGTCTTCAAGATGAAGTTGCTTAGATTTATCTCGGTCTTTGTTTAGTCCCATCAAAATCGCAGGCCAAATTATGGTGTGGAATGGGATGTTGTCTTTACCCATGAAATACAGATGTTTGAGACTCTGGCCATCCTTCTCGACCCACCAATTCACCCATGCATCATCACCCTCATCATGATCACCAGCAAATCGTTCGGCCCAAATTCTTGCACATGTGTAGTAACCCTGAACTGCTTCGAACCATACGTATACTCTCTTGCTATTCCACTCAGGATCATCTAATGGAATCTCAATCCCCCATTCCATGTC
>DUIL01000129.1:7751-12569 GCA_013330385.1 Candidatus Thalassarchaeaceae archaeon | reverse complement strand
CCACACCAACAAGAATAGAACCAATCATAACTGTAACTAGAGACAGAGTCACACCCCCTGAATCCATCACAATCCATTGCATAAATACTGTGAAAGCGACTGGTATAGTCGTCAATAAAGCGAATTTCGCTGAACCAAATACAAGCCCTAGAGTAAGTACAGTGAATAGTAATGCGAAGCCGAGAGATCTCCATTGAGACCCCACAATTAGATTGTTGACTTCTATTGTTACAGATGCAACGCCGACTAATTCTGTAGATTTCTCATCTAAACCTGCGAAATGATTCACACCATCAACAGCCTGACCTGTGCTTTTAACATCCATGAATGGCATATCTACATATATCAAACTGCGTTGATAATCCGGTGCGATAAATAATTCCCTCATCTCTTTAGTCATACTATTGTAGAATACATAAATGAGGAAATTTTGTGATTGCACTGAACCACTTTCTTGTAAGTCCAAGAGTGCTAATCCCCACCAAAACGAGCCGTTGCCAGCGGCCTCTCTATCGAAAATTAACTCTGCGACGTCTTTGATGGGATCGGGGGTCTCGTCGGGAATTATATCGTTAATTGGCGTCCCTGAAACATTTACACTCACAGCTATGGCTTTCATCAGGAAAACGATGGATACCGCAGTAGTTTGATTTACAGTATTACATCTGGTTTCAAGTTCCTCCATACTCTTGAGGTTATCATAAGGGTCATTCATTTCAGTAATAGAACCTGGATTTATTAAATCTGCAGAAGCGCTAATATCAGCTTCGTATAATAGGAATCCTGGTTGCCCAGCTTCAAATTCATCAGAGTAGGTTTTCATTTTTTGAACAGCAGGAACATCTTCTGGAGCCATCTCTAGTAAATCGATATTCTCTTCTACATTAGTTCTGCTGATACCAGCCGAAAATAACATCAATACTAAGAAAACTGAAAGAGTCAATTTAGTCCAATTAAGAGGGAATGTAACAGCCTTAACGAAAACTTCTGGGGGTGGGTGGGAAGGTTTCTTCAAATCAAGTAATATAGTGAGATTTGGAACCATTATCATAGTCATAATATAGACTACAACGATACCTCCGGCTAATGAATATCCTACTGTCTTGATTGGAGCCATAGGAGTAAATGCTAATGAAATAAAACCAATTACTGTAGTCAATGCAGAAAGAAGTACAGCCCTCCCGGTTGATTCAAGAGCGATAGTCATCTTTTCTTGTGGTGTGCCTTTTGCTTCGGCATATCTGTTGGTAATGTGTAAACCATATGAAACACCTAGAGCGAGAATAATTGGTCCAACTATAATCACAGTCATTGTGACTTCGTAATTAGTCCAACCAATAATCCCCATTGTAATCCACACAGAACAAAGTGTAGGTAGTCCAGAAATTATTACAACCTTTATTCCTTGAATGAATCGAATTCTTCCTGTTTGTAACAAATCACAATGGAATGCAAATAGACCGAATGCAACAAGGATAACGCCAATCGGGAAAACCTTCCAAAACAGATTGAAGGATTCTTCGGTTACGGCGTTAGTGATTGGCACGGGTCCAGTAAGTGTCATAGTCAAATTGTCAGATTCCCAGTCATTTTCCTCCGACATTCTGTCTAAATTATTCTGTGTTTCTTCTATCAATTGAGATATAGAGTATGGATTTCCGTCTGAATCTTTCAACTCATCAGATATTCCAATGATTATTACACCTCTATTCCAATGCCCTGCCTCCTCAAGTGTCTGAACCCCTCCACTATACACTCCTACATCCCTAACTAATTTCGACAGGGCATTTGGAGGCATTTCATCAAGGATTCGATCTACCTGTTGTTGGTCATCCGGAATCGCATAATTCCCAAGTAAATCCTGATTTTCATCAATTGTTTCATTGATTTGCTCAGATAATTCTTCACTGTTAACAGCTTCTGCTACACCTGAGAAAAATGATTTGACAACCCTTCCTGCACTAGAGTTCACTTCCTTGATGACTGTGGAAATTGAAAGAATATAGATGACATTATCTTCACCGCCATCATCCCTCCCCGGATTCAACATTCTTTCGACTTTGTCAATTTCTTCAAGAATGGGCACTTTCGTTACATTTACATTATCTGATTCTACATAAATAACCATCACGTTAGTGGTCCAGTCTTGTTCAACATCTGCTAATAATCCAGAAACCTCGGAGCCTTCTGGAAGATAAACTTCTAGATCTCCATTAACATTCATGGATGACTTTCCTTCAATAGGGCAGAATCCTTCTCGACAATCTACAATACCTGACTCCCAAGAAAATATGCCTGTAACGATTAAACAAAGCACAACTGTAATTGCTGGAAACATTGTTAATATCTTGGTAAAATTCATTTCTGCTGAAAATCTACGGAATTTATTTGTTATACGACGGGTATTGGAATCCGTGCCCTTTAATCCTTTGAGATTAGAAGTAATCATTGCAAAGAAGGTGTAAATCGGAATGATAACGTAGGTAGAGAAAAAATCATTTTTCTCTATTGAATTAGGTTTAGAATCAGATGAATCATCATGCCGATTATTACCATCAGCACCCTCATCCATCCTATCACTCAGCATGGTTGTGAATACAGACGGGACTTGAACCCGACGGAACATAGTTCCGTTTCGAATAACATTAGCGAGGGTGTATCTTTAGCGGGAATGGTCAAGAATGAAGTGTCTCAGCCCGAGACACCCCTCAGGGCTGGTGACATCATGGGAAAGCCAACCATTGAAGAAAAGAGGTGGACTATAGATCTTGAGAAGCGTATTCAGGAATCACATTATGCTGATTCTGAATCTTATTCTCGCCGATACTCATTCAACCCTAATTCAGGTAAGGAGATATTCGTAGTTGACACACCTCCTCCTTATCCTAGTGGGACTTGGCATATAGGCGCAGTAGCTCAGTATTCGATGATTGATGTCATTGCTCGAAGTCAACGTTTATTGGGCAAAGAAGTATATTTCCCATGGGGTGTTGACCGTAATGGAATCAATATTGAATTTACGGTTGAAAAGAACACCGGGCGAAAAATGAAAACTTATGACCGCGCTGAATTTCTTGAACTATGCAAAGAAACCATAGAAGAGTACACTCAAGCAATGCGGAATACAGCAGCAAGAGTTGGGCTTTCTTGCGATTTCGACAAGGAGTATCTTACCGATTCACCCGAATATCGAGCGGTCTCACAGTCAATTTTCGTTGATTTATTCAAACGCGGCGATATTGTTGAGGATTTAAGGCCGAATATTTATGATCCCGTTGAAGGAACTACGATAGCAGATGCTGAAGTTGAGCGACTTCAAAGAAAGACCCGACTTGTTGATGTTATATGGACTACTGAGGATGGTGAAGAGATAATTATCTCAACAACTCGTCCCGAGTTAATTTGTGCCTGTGGGATTGTTGTTGTACATCCTGATGATGATAGATATGAGCATCTTGTTGGTAAAAAAATACACCTTCCTCTAAAGACATCAGGTAGGAGTGAATCCGTCGAAATATCAACACATCCTTCTGTAAAATCTGAGTTTGGTTCGGGTGTACTCATGGTGTGCTCATATGGTGATCAAAACGATGTTTCTGTTTTCAGAGAATTAGGCATAACGCCATTCCAAGCTATAGGCTTGGATGGTCTGATGACAGATGTAGCCGGTCCATACAGTGGTTATTCTGTAAAAGAAGCCCGTGAAATGGCCATAAACGACCTTCAGAGTGAGGGTCGAATTTCTGCAATTATTGAGAAGGAACAGGAAGTGCCCGTTAGTGAAAGAGGAAAAAATCCAGTTGAGATAATTCTCTTGAAGGAATGGTATGTTAGACAAACACATATTCAAGATAGGATGAAAGAATTAGTTGATGAAATACAATTTCACCCGCCAAGGAATAAACAGTACCTTATCGATTGGATGGATAATATCAGCATTGATTGGCCCATTAGTAGAAGACGTTGGTATCATACAGAAGTGCCGATATGGTACTCTACAGACAAGAAGTGTGTCATTGTCCCTCCTTCTAGAGTCTATGTACAACCCTGGCGCCAACAACCCCCCTCTGGAAGTAGGGTTTTAGATCGAGAAACTCGTGACGATATTGGTTCTTGGGATGATTTGAAAGTTACAATTGGTGAAGTCATAGGCGAGGAAAAAGTGTTTGACACTTGGATGGATTCATCCAATTCTAATCTATTTGTGTCCGGCTATCTTGACAATGATGAAGTATTCTCTAAGTCATTTCCTACTGGTATCCGCCCTCAAGGTAAAGAGATAGTAAGAACATGGCTATACTATACTTTGTTGAAAAGTACCTTGTTGTTAGATAAGCCTGGATTCGAACATATTTGGATTGATGGTCTAGGCATGGATCCATGGGGCCGGAAGATGTCTAAGTCACTAGGGAATGGCATAGATGCTGACTCTGTCCTAGAATGTGGAGCTGGTGGTCGAACGGGTTCATGGAAAATCCGTGGTCCCGATAAATCAGTTCAACTAAAGGCTAACAAAATTGGTTCGGAATGCTTCAGATTGTGGAAAGCCTGTGACGCTCAAGTAGGTGATGATTTCCACATTAATCCTGAAGAAATCGAACAGAAATATTTCGGTGTGTTAACAAAAATATTCAATGTTGCTAGATTTGCAAGTCAGTTTGAAGTTCCAATGGATTTAGAGAATGCTCCATCTGAGTTACAACCAGAGGATGAATGGATTATTTCTGAATTCAACCGAATGATGAATTCAGTAGAGGCATCTTGGAAAAACATTGACATTTACAATGCTGCTCAATCAATCAAGAATTTCGCAACAGG
>DUIL01000129.1:0-7372 GCA_013330385.1 Candidatus Thalassarchaeaceae archaeon | reverse complement strand
TCAGCCGCTTGGACATTACATAGAATTGTTCGAGACACATTAACCGTATTTTCCCCCGTTTGCCCGTTTTTCACACATCACTTGTCCACCACTCTATATGATCTATCTTCAACTGAAATTGATACATTCCCACAGTTGTCTGATGATTTTGTCGAGGAGTTAGATGTTGAAAATTGGCTTACCCTGTCCGAACCAATAATGGAGTTCAATTCGAATATCTGGAGACAAAAGAAAGAAGCGGGAACATCTCTTAATTCCGAAATTTCCAACATTGTGATTCCTGAAGAGATATCTTCCTTGAAGGAATCGTTTGTTCGAATGCACAAACTTGTATAATCACCAAACCCATGGGATGAGAGCCTTTCTATCTGATGGGTAATCATTGAAATTTTCCTTGTACCATTTGTGGTGCGAAAGAGCACGAGGGGCTAGATTGCAAAATGTCCAAATCGCAAAAGCCAAACCAGCTAGAGACCATGTTGCGATAGCCCAACCAATCCATTCAAGAATTTCTCCAAGATAATTCGGGCAGGATACTTTCTCAAATGCGCCCCCATATGGAATCTTGTATCCTGTAGTTCCATCATCACGTAGAGAAAATAGAATATCGTCCGATTTTATGTTAAGTATCATACCTGAAATGAAGATGATTAAACCAATAATAAATTGTGGCTCAACAAACCAAGAGTTATCATATTGGGATGACATTTCAAATATCCAATTTCCATTCAACCAAGTGTTAACTGAATTGAATGTTGAAGCTATGATGACAATACTAATCGGAATAGTTTTCCCTGTAATTTTAGCTCTTGTAGGCCATGCCCAAGCTCTGTTAATATAATGTGCAGTCCACATCGCCCAAAATAAAATAACAATAGGTTCTCTATTGCTTCCAAAGTATAACAGAACTGAGAATAAAATCACAGGTATAGATTCCATAATTATCCATCCGACTCGAGCACTAATTTTAGCACCCCAACCGGGCCTACCGTGTCTACCATATGGCGCTCTCAAGAAGAGTAACGAAATGAAAGCAACAATTCCTAAACCAATCCAACAGTATGTAGCGAATTCATAGTCCGCAGGAGTTAGAATCATTCAATCACGCACCGAACCACTATCGATTAACCAGCGCGTAGTGTCTCTTATTGTTTCTTCAAGCGGTCTTGGCGAATGGCCCAGATCCTTTATTGCCAATGAACCTGGAATCTCCCTACACTGCACGGCTAATGCATGTAGACTCCCTCTTGTGAATGACGGCCTCTCTCCTGTTATTCGTGATTTCATACTAGCAAAGGGTAATGCTAGATAAGCAGACCAGAAAGGCATCGTAGCAATAGATTTCCTTTTTCCAATTTCCTTAGAAACATAATTCGAAATTTCACTCATCGATCCCCATGAACCAGGAGTCAAGTAATTCTGCCCTGGTGTTCCCAGTTCGATACAATTTACAGCAGTTTTACACACATCTCTTACATCTACCCAGTTGAATCCCGTATTCAGAGTAAATGGCATTCTTCCTTCTGCTATGTTGATTATCACTTTCCCCATTCTACTTGGTTTGAAATCACAAGGCCCGATAATTCCCGTAGGATGTATTACATTGCTAGATAATCCACTTTCGTTTGTATCATACACTATTTGTTGTGAGGCGGCTTTTGTCCTATCATATGGTGCGGCTTTAGGGTCACTGACAAGAGGTCTACTTTCTGTCAAAGCCTCTGAAGTTGGATGTTGATTAAATGCATGTACACTTGAGAAATGAATCAGTTTAGAAATATCTGAGCCGATTGCTGCATCACAAACTGATTGTGTCCCTTCGACGTTTATTTTCCACATTAAGTCCTCCTTCACTTTCTCTACTGCAACGAAAGCTGCGCTGTGAAACATAACATCACAATCCTTCATTAGGGGTTTCAATTCATTTACATCCAATAGATTTCCCTTTACACATTCAACATCCAGCCCTTCAACGGCTCTCGTGTCTGAGCGAACTAGGCATCTAACCTCGAAGTCGCGAGAGAGTAATTCTCGCACTAGATTCCCGCCGACGTGGCCAGTTGCCCCCGTGACGAAAGCCCTCATCATACTGACAATTCGGGTTTAGGAAATAAACTACTGCATTCAATTAAGTGCAGAATGCGGTTTAATTCCAGCGAAATGATCAGTCAACAAGGTCTCCATTTCACTACCTATCCTAGATTGTGCCTCAGACGTTGCTGCTCCAATATGAGGTGTCCCATGGAAATTTGGATGCTGTAATAGAGGGTTGTTATTTGCTGGCTCTACTTCAAAAACATCGAGAGCAGCTGAAGTTAGTTGTCCTGATTCTAATGCTAAGAAAACTGCATTTTCATCTACAATCCCACCTCTTGCGCAATTTACTATATGATTTCCACATCTGACACCGTCTGCTCCAATGCCTGACATCAAATCGATTCTATGGATATTTACAAGATGGTGTGTTTCTTCAGTCAGGTTACAATGAATTGTAATATGCGTGCATAAACGGAAAATCGAATCTACATCGTCATGGAGTGTGCAATTGAATTGCTTAGCAATTTCTTCAGGCAAATATGGATCATATGCATGACATTCCATATCTAATGCATTGGCAACATTAGCTACCCCTTGGGCAATCCTTCCAAATCCAATAAATCCAATTCTTTTACCCGATAGTTCTGTGCCCTTGAGTGATTTTTTCTCCCATAATCCTGCACGCAGTCCTCTATCACCTCGAGCAATATGTCTGCAAGATGTGAGTAAGTGTCCGATAGTCAACTCGACTACACTATGTGTGGACGCTCTAGGGGTATTACAAACAACAATCCCTTGATTCGTTGCAGCATCTATGTCGATATTATCTACTCCAACTCCTCCTCTTCCAATAAAGCTCAAACCATTTGATGAAGAAATTACTTCAGAAGTCATTTTCGTTGCACTTCTTACAATTACAGCATCGAAACCGGCTAAAGCTCCATTTACCAATTCTTCCTTTGAATAGTGCCTTTCTATTACTTCGTGACCTGCATTTATTAGACTCTGAATGGCCTTCGCATCCATCCCATCAGTCACAGCGATTCGCGCCATGTGTTTTTGAGTGCAAATCGTGACATCAACATTTCACTGTTCAATTCTCATTTTTTGCCTTACACCAATGATATCCGCTACACTAATGCGTCCAAAGTTATGACTATCCTCACTAGCAGTAGGATCTGGATTATCTCCAACTAGGAAAACACCATTCTCATTAATTGATGAAATGCGTTTTATCAAAATCAAATCTGTTTTGAAAGGATGTTTAGCAAGAACGATTTGCCCTATTCTAAAGGCCGTATCTTCAACACTTTCAAACTTAGCAATATCACCATCGACTAGCGTCGGCCACATCGAGTCGCCATTAACTTGTACTTTCATGATGCGCGAATCCATGGGACCTCACGGCCTTTAGTAGTCCAGAATACATTGTGAATTTCTTCAATTGCATCCATCAATTCTTGAGCATGGACATCAGAAACCTCGACCTTGCAAGCACTACATAGTTTTGCTGCTTGCCAGAAAGTGTTGTGAAGTTCAGGGTTGGATTCGAGGTGCTGTGGCTTGAAGAAATCAGTCCAAAGAACCAATAGTTCATCCTTACATTTCTGTGCTTCTTCTTCCTTAATTGCTGCATATCTTGACATTGTGTTTAGGTATGCAATAAATTGCTCATGATTTTCCGTACCTGGATTATCTAATGCAATCATTTTCTTAGTCATTGATTGAACTGCCTCACCGGCAATTCTGGCACTCGCCGGGTCGTAAACACCACATGGCCCATCGCAATGCGCTTCTGCTATCATATATTCTTCCATCATAGACACCTAAGGGCGATTTCATTATCAAGTTTAGGTTCTATGGCGATTCCCGTTACCCTACTCAACAAGGCTTTGAGTCATTGTTATACCGTTTCCTTCTTGATGTTGATTGGCGCGGTAAGCCTGTGAGCCCTCATCTAGAGTCCCTCTTAATTGCGATTCTAGTGCTGATTGCGCCCCTGTTGTTAGCCATACCTCTTTCAATTGGTTGGCGATGGTGGGCTGGAGTCGAACCTGAACACGAGCATTATCGAGAGAAGGTAAGAAGAGTCCTCGATGCGGGTTTGCCATTAAGTCGATTCCGTCAAGAATTAGATCAAGAAGCTAGATTAGTGAATATTGATCCAGAACGGCAATCAAGGATTGAATCTGATCTTCTTTTTCCTTTACAAATCAAGCATTTTCTTTTGATGCCCGCTTTGGTGGTTTGGCCATTTCTTGGACTTTTTGCGGCAATTATTGCAATCCCTCTGATGCCAATCATTTGGTTTTTTGAGTGGCTACTTATTGAGAGAAAGGCATTAATCCGTATCGCTATAATCGTTCAAAAGATAACTCGTTGGGAGATTATTGGTATTCCTCGTGTTGAAGATGGAATTAAAAATCCGGATAGAATTCTTTCAGCTATTAACAGGATGCCTATTACTGCATTTCTAGGCCTTTTTGCCTTTCTGGTTGTATCTTATCTCCCATTCGATTCTAAATCCGTACTAGTTCTTTCTACTGCATTTTACATGGTTATCGTTGCTTTTATTTCCGTGATACGAGCAGCAACGCTGAGTACGATGGTGTTTGCAGATACTGGGAATAGACGCTTACTTCCTATGGGTACCTTTGTTGAAGATATGCTGGGCCCTTGGGTAGGTGTGGGGCTTTTGTTCCTTCTATCTCGTCAATTAGTATATGGCTCACAACTTCGAAGCGGTCAGATGTTTGGAGATCCCGTGATTTTCTCGTTAACCGTTTTATTGGTCCTATACACAGCAACCATCATTGGTGTTGCTGTTGAGATATCTTTTTTCCGATATCGTGCAGAACCGGTCAGGTTAAATTTTCAAAACCAAATCATAGAGCAATTCGATCCCACTCTATACCTATTTACTCGTCATTTAGGACTCTTGCGAATTTCACCATTAATGTCATTAGCTGACTGGGTCGAAAGAGGCGAGAAAATGGATTTCAATGATTTAGAGAAACTCAGAAGTCGTTAATTCAATAGAATTATCTGAATGATTGACCGCATCCACATGTCTTGTCTGCATTAGGATTCGCCATTGTAAATCCTCCACCCATTAATGAATCATTATAATCTAGTATAAGTCCATTCAACATGGTGCTATGCTCATTATGAATCAGTACTCTAATATTGTCGAATCTCACTATTTGATAGGATTCGTCACCTGGGTCACTTATAATTTTCATATCATACAAATAACCTGAGCAACCTCCCGAATCTACGCTTATGATAATGACTTTAGAATCATGCTCGTTTCCTATAGCAGATACCATAGCCTTACGAGCGGAATCAGTAGCTTCTATTGACACTTCAATAATTTCTGTTGGTGCGATAATTGGAAGAGCAACACCTTTACTGTCACATTCACTCATGATTGTCCCTTTTGTTGGTGTTATATCAACATTCCAGTCAGATCCACTCATCCGTCAATCAAATACACTTGAACGTTGTCTGAAAGGTGTGGAAGGAGTTCGCGAGGGTAGTGTACTACGTATCGATTTGCAGAATCGAATACACGCACTAGATACATTGGCTGTTGAGAATGCTTTATCCATAAAATTAGTACATTGTGGAGAAAATCATTCACTTGGTCTAACGATGCGTACACCAGGTGATGATATTGACCTAATATTCGGAATGTTATATTCTGAAGGAATTATCGAATCTAATTTAGATGTGCATTCATTATCAATAGATTCCGATGAGGCGAAAGTGATCTTAGAAGATTCATGCAAATTCGATGCGCCTGAGCATAGGCGTCGTACTACTAAATCATCAGCTTGTGGTGTGTGTGGTAAAGAATCAATTTCTAATCTATTACATACTCATGGCCCTAAACTCCGTGATAATTTTTCTCTAGATATAACATCGATATCTCAAGCCGCTGAAAGTTTAATTTCTTCCCAACGAATTTTCGAATTAACAGGAGGCACTCATGCGGCTGCTTTTTTTTCAGAGGATTGTGAATTGATTTCCCTTAGGGAAGACATTGGTAGGCATAATGCTCTAGACAAACTCATCGGTTCATATATCCGTCAACCAATCTATTCAACCCCCCCATTACTATTCGTTTCGGGTCGTGCATCTTTTGAATTAGTGCAGAAATGCATTAGATTCGGAATTCCTATAATGGCCTCTGTCGGTGCTGCTAGTACTTTGGCCGTAGATATGGCAATAGAACATAATCTTACTTTACTATCTTTTGTTCGAGATGGTAGAATGGTTGTTCATTCAACACCACATCGTATATCGAACTATTAACATGATGAACAGTTAGGGGATAATGTATGAGTGGTAGTTTGCCGGTTTGGGACCCAGGCCGACCTGGCCATGAATTGCTTGATATTCTCAAGGAAGAAGTTCGAACAAAAGGAAAACCAAATACCGCGCGTATCCATGAAATTGCTGAATTGACAGGAACTACTTCTGCTAAAGTCAGAGGTGTAATAGGGTACTATTCTGACCTAAATACTGATGATTCAACTGTACATGTTTGTGTGGGAGAATCTTGCCGGGCTAGAGGTTCCAAGTCGATAATCACCGAACTTGAAAATTCTGGTGAAGTTGTTGGTAAAATTCACTGTGCTGGTTTATGCACAAACGGTCCTGCTGTAATTAGAGAGAATGAAGAAGTAATTCCAATTTCCAAGGACGGCGATGGACTTCAATTCTTTTTGAGTATGGATAGTTTGAGTATGAGTTATGGAGCAGAGTCAATTGCTCAATCTCTATTGGACCAAATTCCTAAGGATGCTGCTTTGATCCGTACTGGTAGCAGAGGTTTATTCCATCTAGAACCAATGCTTGAGGTACTTGTCAATGAAAAAAGAATTGGTTTCGGCCCTCTTGATGCCGATGAGACATTATCGGTTGTTGATTCAATAACGAATATTTCTCATTCGTCCCATCCAAAATATATTGGTGAGGTTGAATCATTGGAAGAATTTTCTAGTCAAAATAGATTTGCGACACAACGTATTGGTATTGCTGATCCCCTAGATATTGAATCAATGAAAAAATTAGGTGCTTATTCCGGATATTCCAATGCCAAGAATTTGGGGGCTGAAGGAGTTTTGAGCGAATTGAAGAAATCAGGACTTCGAGGTCGAGGAGGTGCTGGCTTCCCTACTCATTTCAAATGGAAGGCTGCAGCTGATGAAAAATCCGCTATCAAGTATGTAGTTGCTAATGCTGATGAAGGTGACGCGGGTACATTCATTGATCGGATGATAATGGAAGGCGACCCACACTTGTTAATTGAGGGGATGTTAATTTGTGC
>DUIL01000008.1:2219-3103 GCA_013330385.1 Candidatus Thalassarchaeaceae archaeon | reverse complement strand
TGAAGAAATCTAAAGAAAACCTTCCGGAGGACCATAGTCCTTATTGAATGAAAAAATAATCTAAATCGAAGACTGCTGAGAATTGTTTTCACGTCTCTTCTTGATGTATCTGAATAACACGCGGGAAAACACCATTGAAAAAGCTAGGAAAACTACTGAATACCACCAAGGACCTTCAGTTTCAGTCGCTAGTAGCCATGTTACTATGAGAATTCCTGCCCCATAAAATGCACGAAAAATAGAGTAAGCGATGAAGGATTTAACTATCGTATTTGAGAAAAATTTCTGCAATTTCGATTCAGTCATAGAAATCACCAATTTAGGCACTCATGACCAATGGCTGACAGTATCAACATCAATAATCAATTCACGGTTTTTTGAGAGACCTGCTTCTTCTAATTCTGTAGTATCAAATATGTTTCCTGTTCCATTCAACTCGACTGGTGAACAGCAGATATGTGCATAATCAACCATTTTTTCTTTCAAGAAGCGTCTCCAAGTGTTTGGCCCTCCTTCAACTAGAAGTGATTGGATTCCTCTATCCCCAAGGAAATCGAGAATCCTCGTGACCGGGATTTCACCATCTTCAGCAGAAAGTACGGCCCTCTCAACATGTGCTGCATCTCTTGAATCATCTATCTCTTGAATTTGGATAAGAATAGTAGGGGCCTGTCCATCCGTCATTAACTTGCAATCTGCTGGGGTACGACCATTCGGATCTACTACTACGCGTACGGGTGGATTACGTGGCCCTATATCGGGACCACGTACTGTCAAGGATGGGTTATCACGAACTACGGTGTCGACTCCAACAAGGATTGCCATTGATTCTGCCCTTAGTTGATGAACGAGTTCAAGAGAATCTTCACAAGAGAATCTCTGAG